>NZ_JBQCJW010000027.1:30619-48404 GCF_051967575.1 Solibacillus silvestris | reverse complement strand
AAACAAATTAATTTCTTCGCATAAATTTAATTAAAAACACTTGACTGGAGGTAAGAAAGCGTCCGACCCGCAATGGATATCAACCCGATGTATATGGTGAAGAACCTTATTATTAAAGCGCTTCCAAAGAATTTGAAAATAAATAGAAAAATTTCTTAAAATGTGTATAATATAACAAGTGTAGTCTTTGTACATATTACATACATATTTTTTGAAGGTAAAAATACTTATATATTCTGAAAAGTTAGGTAATTGTGCATGGTATAAATTTATCAACCCATAAATAAGGACGTGAAGGTTTTGATTTTATTAGATACAACATATGTATCTCCATTATTAGCAGAGACATTGATCAATAAAAAAACGACGATTTTTGATATTCAACAGCAAGTTTTTTTAAATAGGAAATCAGAAGAAGCGCAAAACCCGGGCGATGTATTCCAGCAGGAAGAATTAATGATTATGAATTCTGAAGAGGCGGTTCAAATTTTAAATGAATATTACGCAGAATCGAATGTGACTAAAATGGCGAATTTATTTAAAAATAAATTCGCTTTTAGAAAGCGCTTAGCGGACAATTATCCACACTTCTTCTTTTTGGAAACAACCTCCGCCGAGATGGGGCAAATTGATTTGAATGCATTGCCGTATCCGGTTATTTTCAAGCCGACAGTCGGATATTCAAGTGCCGGGGTTTACCGGATCGAGGATGCGCGGGAATTTGAAAGTATTATCGGTAAGCTTGAAGAAACGATGAAACAATCGAGTGAAAATTATTCAAAGGGTGTTTTAGACAGCGAAACATTTATTATCGAAAGTTATATTGAAGGACAGGAATTTGCGATTGATCTTTTCTTTGATGAAAATAACAATCCGGTTGTACTGAATTTATTTGCGCGTATGTTCAAAGATGATAAAGATATGAGTGACCGTATTTATTATACAAGCAAGCTAGTGCTGCAAAGTTATTTAGCGGCGATTACGGAGTATTTACAAGGACTCGGCGAAATTTTTGATTTACGGAAAATGCCGCTTCATGTTGAGCTGCGCATGAATGATAAAGGTATAATTGTACCAATTGAAATAAATCCGCTGCGTTTTGCTGGTGCAGGGACAACGGAATTGGGAAGCTTTGCATACGGAGTGAATCCATACGAGTACTTTTTTGAGCAAAGAAAACCGGACTGGCCTGCACTAATCAATGCAATGGACAATAAAATTTACAATTTTACTTGTGCGGAGTTTACTGGTGAGGCAAAAATTGATGACGGATTGTTAATACACCATAATTTATTGCAGGAACAATTTCCTCATATTCTGGAATACCGCCATATTCCGTATGATAAAGGGACAACGTTTGCCGTCATTTTCTTTAGCAGCGACTCATTAGCGCAAAATGAACATATTCTATCGCTGGATTTTATGGAGTACGTGGAACAAAAGGAATACTTCTTTGTGAATAAATAAAATGAATATTGGAGGGACGCTCAGTTAAAATAGTCCGAGCATTGTTTTAGCGAGCAAAAAATATGTTAAAGAAATTTAATTCAGTAAAAACGAAGATTCTATTTGGAATTTTAATGCCGATTATCGGTTTAAGCATTGTTTTCAGTTTGATTCTATTCATTGTTTCAAGCAACTTAATCAACAATCAAATCATTCCGCAGCATAATCAGAACCTATTACTAAGCATGGAAAGATTCAGTACTCTTTATGATGCAGGTTTAGTAAATGATGCAAAAGAAAATAAAGATTCATATGAGGAATTGTTGGCTGTTACAACGGAATTCCAAAATGCGATGGATCTGGAAAATGCTTATATTATGAGTAAGGTTGATGGTAAGGAAGTTATTTTAGTATTGGGTAATTCGGATGATTACTTAACACCGCTTGCTTTCACGGCTGATCAGACAGCGGCGCTTTCTACAACGGAAATAATCGCCAGTGATATTTACGAAGACGATTATGGGAAGCATCAGTCGACTTTTTTACAAATCCCGGGTACGGATTCCGTTTTAGGTTTGGATGCTGATGCCGACTTCATTGACGAATTAAATAGTTTCCTTATAAAAGTAATCATCATCTCCATTATTGTTGCGGCGATTTTAGGCACAATTTTAGCGTTTATCCTTGCGAAGAAAATTGTGAACCCTTTAAATAAGCTTGTAAACCATACTGAAATTGTGGCACAGGGTGATTTGTCAAAACAATTGGAAGTGCAAGGCAATGATGAAATTGGACGTCTTGCAACAAGCTTCTCGGAAATGCAGTCGCAATTAAGAGAGACAATTTACCACGTAAACGATACGTCGAATCATGTAGAGGAAGGTTCATCGACATTAAAAGAAAGTGTTGAACAGCTAACGCTTACATCGAATCAAGTATCAGGCGCGATTCAGGAAATTGCTTCAAGCACGGAGTTGATTACAGAAGGTGCTACGCAAAATCGGGCTGCGGTGGAACAAATTACGATGCAGATCGCAGAAATTTCCAATATTACGAAAGTGGTATCACAAGAGGCTATGGATGCCACTACTGTCGCAACACAGGGAATTGAAGTGATTCAGAAATCAGTTGCCGGAATTGAAACAATTAATGAAACGGCGAAAATGTCCCTCATAAAAACAGAGCAAATGAACAGCCGCTCTTTAGAGGTTGGACAAATCACAAAAATTATTTCGGGTATTTCCGACCAAATCAATTTACTCGCATTAAATGCGGCAATTGAAGCGGCGAGAGCAGGGGAATACGGGAAAGGGTTTGCGGTAGTCGCCGATGAAATTCGTTCATTGGCAGAACAATCGGCGAATTCGGCGAGTAATATTACGGCACTAATCAATGAGATGCAGAAAGATTCAAATGAATCCGTCGTTGCAATTAATAATGTTGTAACGAAAATCGAGCAGGAGAGCGTTACAATTTATTCGGCTGTTGAAACATTCAATACTATTTCTAAATTAGTGGATGATATGAAGAGTGAGATTCAAGAGGTCACGGAAGCGGTCCAGGAAATTGCAGTAGGCTCTAATCAGATGCTTCAAACAACAAATACTACCGTTCTGTCATTGGAAGAATCAAGTGAGCATTCTCAAAGTATTGCTGCTTCAATAGAAGAACAAACTGCGTCCTCTGAAGAAATGTTAAGCATTGCACATGAGTTGAATGAAATGATTATTAAGTTAAAGGGACAAATTAATCACTTCAAAATATAGCTGCTTTCCGCTGTGTATGCAATTATCCTTCGAAAAAATGGACTCAAGGAAACAGTGATCGGTGGAATATACGAAGAAATCCAGGTTATGCCAATTTGCATACGTCTGGATTTTTTCTTTGTCCAGGAGAATATAAATGATAATTTTTTATGCGGATTTTACGTTTATGTTGGCAATTCACTGCAATAATCGCTAAAGTAGAAAGAGAACATACAATCGTACATTGATTTAATGGAGGAACGCGCATGACAAAACAAAAATTGCTTTTATTAGATGGGAATTCATTAGCATATCGTGCTTTTTTTGCACTGCCGCTGCTGACAAATGATAGCGGAATTCATACAAATGCTACTTACGGCTTTACGACGATGCTGCAAAAAATTATCGGCGAAGAGAACCCGGCACAAATGCTCGTTGCGTTTGATGCGGGGAAAACGACTTTTCGTCATGAATCGTTTGGAGAATATAAAGGCGGACGCCAAAAAACGCCGCCTGAGCTTTCCGAGCAATTCCCGTATATTCGCAAGCTGATCGATGCATACAATATTAAACGCTATGAGCTTGATATGTACGAGGCGGATGATATTATAGGGACTTTAGCGAAGCAAGCCGCTGCACAAGGGATGGAAGTGATCATCGTTTCGGGCGATAAGGATTTGACGCAGCTTGCAACAGATGATGTGACAGTGTACATCACACGCAAGGGAATAACAGATATCGAGAAATACACGCCTGCACATATTGAAGAAAAGTATGGTTTAACGCCAGAGCAGATTATCGATATGAAAGGGCTTATGGGCGATCAATCTGATAATATTCCAGGCGTTCCGGGCGTAGGCGAAAAGACGGCGATAAAATTATTGAAAGAGCATGGCACAATTGAAAATTTATATGAAGCGATTGATTCAATGAAGGCTTCAAAAATGAAGGAAAAGCTTGTGGATAATGAAGAGATGGCGCATTTATCAAAGAAATTGGCGACAATCCAGACAGAGACACCGTTAACGATTACACTCGACGAATTGGCATATGCTGGTCCAAATGAAGAGGCGCTTCTTGAAGTATGGAAGGAGCTTGGTTTTAAATCATTAATTGAGAAAAGCGATTTTGAAGCAGAGGAAACCGAGCAAGCTGAATTAATTTATGAAATCGCATCGGCTATTACAGGGGACATGCTAGAAAACACGATGGCGCTTCATTTAGAATTGGAAAATGAGCATTATCATAGCTGTAACGCGATTGGTCTTGCATTGACAGACGGGGAAACGACCATATATACATCGATTGAAGATGTAGTGGAAAATGCGGTGCTAAAAGCATGGTTGGAGGACGATTCGAAAAAGAAATATACTTCCGACAGCAAAGCGATGCAGGCAATGCTTCACCGTTTAGGCATTGAGCTTAAAGGCGTGGAATTTGATTTGCTGCTTGCTTCCTATATTTTGAAGCCATCGATTTCAGGGGATGATGTAGCAACACTTGCGAAAGAGTTTGGCTATCAAGACGTCCTATCAAATGAAGCTATATATGGAAAAGGAGCAAAATGGAGCGTACCTGCGGCGGAGCAATTGGCAGAGCATGTAAGCAGGAAAGCGGCAGCCGTTTGGAAGCTGCAGCCTGTTCTGGAACAGAAACTTAAAGAAAATGAACAATTCGAGTTATATAAAGAATTGGAACTGCCGCTTGCGCATATTTTAGGCAAGATGGAAAGTGAAGGCATTACGGTAAATATTGAGACATTGCACGAAATGGGCAATGAGCTAAAGGCGAAACTTGAAGTAATGGAAACAACGATTTATGAGCTGGCAGGCGAGGAGTTTAATATTAATTCACCAAAACAACTTGGAGTCATTCTATTCGATAAATTAGGCTTGCCAGTCATTAAAAAGACAAAGACAGGCTATTCGACCGCAGCCGATGTACTGGAAAAACTGCAAACCGAGCATGACATTGTGAAGCATATTTTGCAATATCGCACACTCGCAAAATTACAGTCAACATATATTGAAGGTTTAACGAAAGAGGTGAACAAAAAGGATTCAAAAGTGCATACGCGTTTTCAGCAGGCATTAACAGCTACGGGACGTTTAAGCTCCACAGATCCGAATTTGCAAAACATTCCGATTCGCTTGGAGGAAGGACGCAAAATTCGCCAGGCATTTGTGCCGTCCAAAAAAGATTGGGTATTGTTTGCGGCGGACTATTCGCAAATCGAATTGCGTGTATTGGCGCATATGTGCAAAGATACAGCGCTTGTCGAGGCATTTAAACAAGGGATGGACATTCATACCCGTACAGCGATGGATGTATTCGGTGTGGAAAATCCGGACGATGTGACAAGCTTAATGCGCCGTACAGCAAAAGCGGTTAACTTTGGCATCGTTTATGGAATCAGTGATTACGGCTTATCGCAAAGCTTGGACATTACACGAAAAGAAGCGGCTATTTTTATCGAAAACTATTTGCAAAGTTTCCCGGGTGTAAAAAATTATATGGAGTCGATTGTGGAAGAGGCGAAGAAAACAGGCTTTGTGACAACGATATTGAATCGCCGCCGCTATTTGCCTGACATTACGAGCTCAAACTTTAATTTAAGAAGCTTTGCGGAGCGTACAGCGATGAATACGCCAATTCAAGGAAGCGCGGCAGACATTATTAAAAAGGCAATGATTGATATGAATGCCCGCCTCGAAAAAGAAGGTTTGCAGGCGAAATTATTATTGCAAGTGCACGATGAATTAATTTTTGAGGCACCGAAGGAAGAAATCGAGATTTTAGAACGCATCGTACCAGAAGTAATGGAAAACGCAATTGAATTAAGTGTACCGTTAAAGGTTGATTTTTCATATGGCGCTACATGGTATGATGCAAAATAAGGAGTACCGTTTATGCCGGAATTACCAGAAGTAGAAGGAGTCGTACGGGATTTACGACCAATTGTCGAAGGGAAAACAATTGAAACGATCACATTGTCCGATGTTGTGTATACATCCCATGAGGCAGGAAAGCAGGCTATTGTAAAAAATGCTAGCCCTTACCAGTTTGAAGAGCTCCTGCATAATATGACGATTAAGAAACTAGAGCGGCGTTCCAAATATATATTTTTTCACTTAATGAAAGAGGGGGAAAGCTTCATTTTAGTGAATCATTTAGGAATGAGTGGTGCCTGGTTTGCAGTGCGGGATGTTTCAGAAATTACAGAAGAAAAGTTTAGAAAGCATATTCATGCCATTTTCAAATTGACTAGTGGTGAATTGCTTGTTTATGCCGATATCCGCCGCTTCGGTGAACTGCGTTTCATTAAAGAAATAGCAGATCATCCACCTCTATTAAAAATGGCGCCCGAACCATTTGATCAGATTGCTTGTGAATTTTTCCTGACACAGTGCGGAAAGCCGAAATTCGCGAAAAGGGCGATTAAGGAAGTCATTATGGACGGGCAAGTCATATCGGGCTGCGGAAATATTTACGCAACTGAATCATTATTTAAAATGCTTATTCATCCTGGACGCACGACAAGTGACTTAAGTCATGAGGAGAAAACGAAGCTGTTTCAAGTTATATGTGATGTGCTGCAAGAAAGCATCGACTCGGGCGGCTCCACGATTTCGGATTACCGAAGCATTAATGGTGGTGCCGGGACAATGCAGCACCGGTTGAAAATGTACGGGAAAAAGCAATGTGCAGCATGTGGATCAAATACGGAATCGATGGTCATTGGGGGAAGAACATCGACATATTGTCCACAATGCCAAAAGTAAAGGGGAATTGCTGTGATTATAGGTTTAACGGGAAGTATTGCTAGCGGGAAAAGCACGGTGGCGAAAATGATTCAGTCTTATAGTTTGCCGATTGTGGATGCTGATCTAGTGGCAAGGCAAGTAGTGGAGCCGGGAAGCCCTACACTTGAAAAAATTGCGGAAGCATTTGGACAAGAAGTGCTTTCTGAAGATGGCACGATGGACCGCGCAAAAGTAGGAAGCATTATTTTCCGCGATGAATCGATGCGTCAACAATTAAATGCCATTATTCACCCGGCAATACGGGAAGAAATGATTCGCCAGCGCGATGAATTTATTTCTTATGGAGAAAAAAACGTCTTTATGGACATTCCATTGCTATTCGAAAGCAAGCTTGAGCATTTTGTTGAAAAAATCATTGTTGTTTCGGTTTCTGAAGAGGTGCAATTGCAGCGCTTGATGGCACGCAATTCCTTAACTGAGGAGGAAGCGAAAACGCGCATCGCAACACAAATCCCGGTCAAGGAAAAAGAAGCGCTTGCACATGCCGTCATTCATAACAACGGCACTTTAGAAGATACAGCCATCCAATTACAAAATATTTTATATGAATGGAATGTGTTGAAATAAAACGAAGCCTCGCCTAATTTACTAAAAATTAGGCAGAGGCTTTTTTTAAAGCAGGGTTTCCAATCTGCCGCGCAATTGAACAGTTTTTAGCTCTTGTGCAAAGTGCATTATCAGAAAATAACAACTTTTTTTATATGTGTTAAATATGTTCAACTTTTTCAAATATGTGTTATACTAATCAACGGATAAACAAAACGAATGAACGTACTTTTAGGAGGATTTAAATAATATGACAGTTTCTATTGCAATTAATGGTTTTGGACGCATTGGCCGTATGGTGTTCCGTCAAGCGATGATGCGTGGTGACGTAAATATCGTAGCAGTAAATGCCAGCTATCCATCTGAAACGTTAGCACATTTAATTAAGTATGACACAAATCATGGCATATTCCCTGGAACTGTGGAAGCTATAGATGGTGCTTTAATCGTAAATGGCAAACGCGTGGAATTAGTAAGCGAACGTGACCCATTAAAATTACCATGGACTGAAATGGGTGTAGATATCGTAATCGAAGCTACTGGTAAATTTAACGATCGTGAAAAAGCGGCAATGCACTTAGAAGCTGGCGCGAAAAAGGTTATTTTAACTGCTCCAGGCAAAAATGAAGATATTACAGTAGTATTAGGCGTAAACGATGACAAATTGGATTTGACGAAGCATGAGGTTATTTCAAATGCATCATGCACGACAAACTGTTTAGCTCCAGTCGCAAAAGTATTGAACGATGAGTTCGGTATTGTAAATGGCTTAATGACAACGGTTCATGCTTACACAAATGACCAAAACAACATTGATAACCCGCATAAAGACTTGCGCCGTGCGCGTAACTGTGCATCGTCGATTATTCCAACTTCCACTGGTGCAGCGAAAGCGCTGCGTTTAGTATTACCTGAGCTGGACGGCAAAATCCATGGCATGGCATTGCGTGTGCCAACACCTAATGTTTCATTAGTGGATTTAGTTGTAGATTTGGAAAAAGACGTAACGGTGGAAGAAGTGAACGCTGCATTTAAAGCGGCTGCAGAAGGCAAAATGAACGGGATTCTAAACTTCTCGATGGAGCCTTTAGTATCTTCGGACTATAACACGACAACTTATTCATCTACAGTGGACGGATTAACAACAATCGTTTTAGGTGACCGTAAAGTGAAAGTAATCGCTTGGTATGACAACGAGTGGGGTTATTCAGCTCGCGTCGTGGACTTGGCAAATAAAATTGCAAATGAATTAGCGGTAGTAAACGCTTAATTTTTACCGGTAAAAGCCCTTTGTAGAAACAACAAGTTTTTGCAGAAGGCTTTTTCTATTGTGTAAACGGAATTTGCGCTATATAATTGAATGACTTTCCGTTTAGAAAAGTTCAACGCGCATGAAGCACTATTTCACGCGCGTTGTTTTTGTTATAATAGAGTTAAACTTAACCTTTAGGAGAAAATTATATGAGATGTCCAGCTTGTCAATACAACGGTACGCGTGTTGTAGATTCAAGACCTGTCGATGATAATAAAGAAATTCGAAGACGTCGTGAATGTGAATCGTGCGCATTTCGCTTTACGACATTTGAAAAAATAGAAGAAACGCCATTAATCGTTGTGAAGAAAGATGGTTCGCGTGAGGAATTCAGCCGGGAAAAAGTATTGCGCGGTCTTATACGTGCATGCGAGAAGCGCCCGGTCGCCCTTGATCAGCTAGAAGAAATTGTGCTATCAATTGAAAAAGAACTGCGGCGTTTAGGCAATGCGGAAGTACGTTCGGAAGATGTCGGCGAAATGGTGATGGACCGCTTAGCGAAAATTGATGAAGTCGCGTATGTGCGTTTTGCATCGGTATACCGCCAGTTTAAAGATATTACGGTATTTATTGAGGAACTAAAAGAAATTATGACACGCCAGTCGAATGATAAATAAGTTTTAGGAGGGGGGACGAAATGGTTCACTTCAAAGAATTACAGCCTACGGATCATTTTGAAATAACGCTCCCTCATGCATTATCCGCAAATGAACGTCAGCTGTTGACATTGTTTTATCAGCCACTTACAGGAGCGGAGCCTATTAGTCTATATTTGACGCTATGGGCGGAAGCGGAAAGCTATATGCCGCAACAGTACAATCATTATTATTTAATGCATGTTTTGTCGATGCCGCTGAAGAAAGTTTTTGAAGCCCGAATTGCTTTAGAGGCGATTGGTTTAATGCGCACATGGAGAAAAGACTCGACGAATGAGCGTCATTTTATTTATGAGCTAGTAAAACCGCTTGATGCACCGAGCTTTTTTAAAGACCCGCTTTTATCGATGTTCCTATTCAGTAAAATCGGGGAAGGGGCATACAGGAAATTGCGCCAACGCTTTTTGATACAGCCTAGCAAAGAGCAGTATGAAGAAGTGACCCGTACATTTATAGATGTATACCGTCCAATTAACCAAAGTCTTCCTCATGATGGGCTTCAAGAAATCATTGCATCACAAGCGGACTATCCGTTTTATTATGAGCAGTTTGATTTCAGCTTATTGCAGGCTGGTTTGTCTGAGCAATTAATACCAAGTGCTACATTAACGGTGAAAACACGTGAAACGATAGCGAAGCTTGCCTTTTTATACCAGCTTACACCATTGCAAATGCAAAAAGTAGTCATTCAAGCGTTGGATGAGCAAAATAAGTTAACGACAGACCGTTTAAAACGTGCGGCGGCAGATTATTATAAATTGACGGTTTCTACAGAAGCGCCTGCCATGGCGAAAATATTCGATAAAAAAGCTTCAGAAGCGCTCCATATGGAAAACTTGACAAAGGAACAAGAGCTTCTTCAGTATTTAGAAACAACGCCGCCAATTCAAGTGCTGCGTGATATTAATAATGGAAAAGAGCCAATTCCTTCATCGATTCAGATTGCGGAGGATTTGGTGATAAAGTATAGCATGCCAATCGGGGTGGCAAATGTATTGCTCGAATATGTGATGCTGTCGACAGATATGAAGCTACCGAAAAACTATGTGGAAAAAATCGCGGATCACTGGAATCGAAAGCAGCTGAAAACAGCAAAAGAGGCAATGGATTTAGCCCGTCAAGAGCGCGACAAATATACGAAGTGGAAGCAGGAAAGCACAACGAGCAAGCAGACAGCCACTTCACAAAGGAAGCCTGCATATAATCGCAAAAATGGACGGGATGAGCAAGTGCCGGACTGGTTTTACAAGCGTAATGAACAGCAGCAGCCTGAAAAAGAGAGCACGGTTGATTTTGAGCAGGAACGTCTAAAAATATTACAAAAGCTTAATGGGGCAGGTGAATGACAATAAAACCAATCAATGATCAATTAAATCAAATTAAGAAAAGAATGCCCTCATTTGAAGAACGTTTTGAAGCGATGCGCAGGGAAACGATTGAACACCCGGAAGTTCAGCAGTTTTTGCGTGAACATGAACAGCAAGTAACGAAAGAAATGGTCGATATTAGTTTGCCGAAGCTATATGAATTCATTACACAGTCAACAAGCTGCTGCGGCGGCGGGAATACGAAGCAATGTACAAACTTATTGCAAGGCCATGTACCGAAATTATTTATTACGCGGAATGTTATTGATCTTACGTATGTGCCTTGCGAACAAAAGCTGCGCGAAGATGAACGGCGCGAAGTGGCAAATATGATTTCGAGCATGCATATGCCGAAAGATGTATTGAAGGCAACTTTAAAGGATTTGGCAATCGACAACCATTCCCGCCTCAGCATTGTGGACCAGGCGGCTGAGTTTGTCGCGACATACAAACGTACAGGAGAATTGCCGAAAAAGGGATTTTACTTGTACGGAAAGTTTGGCGTAGGAAAATCGTTTGTGCTTGGCGCAATTGCTAATGAGCTTGCTACATTGAAAGTGCGAACTGTCGTTGTGTTCGTTCCCGAGTTTTTGCGTGAAATGAAAAACGCGATTGGCGATAATTCATTGAACGAAAAAATTGACTATGTGAAAAAGGCGCCTGTATTAATGTTGGATGATATCGGTGCAGAAACTATGTCGGCATGGACAAGGGACGAGATTTTAGGGACAATTCTGCATTACCGGATGAGTGAAGAATTGCCGACATTCATTACATCGAACTTTGATTATGCAGGGCTTGAACATCATTTGGCACAATCGCAGCGCGGCGATATCGAAGTCGTAAAAGCGGCGCGCATTATGGAGCGGATTAAGGCTGTGACGGTTCCGATTCAAATGGATGGGGCAAATCGCAGAGATTAAAAATAACAGATAAAATTTTTTTAATTAGTTGCAATTCTTATGAATCGAGCGTATACTTTGTACGTAATTAAACAAAAAATGCATCGAAAAGGACAACAAGTTTAACGAACTAGCTTTTCAGAGAGGGAAGTCACGGCTGCAAGCTTCCTAGCACAAGCGTTATACTTTACTACCTTGGAGCAGTGACGGGGCTAATCCGTCATCGTTTCTCAGTACGTTAACTGACCGAGAGCTTCTTATTCGCTATTGCGAAGAAGGAAGAAGGGTGGCACCACGAGCATACAGCATCGTCCCTTTATTGGGACGGTGCTTTTTATTTTGCCTAAATGTGCGAATTTTTTGGCTGAGACTAAATAGTTGGGAGCAAAATTAATTTATAGCTATAAATTAGTTGATTGTAGTGTAGGGCGGCGAGTGTAGCTGACGGCTATCGCCTTTCGCTACAAACTGCGTTTCCAGCGGGAAAAGCGTGACGCCTGAGACGCTCGTGTAAGGCCACGCCCGCGGAAAGCGTCCGCCCGAAACGGAAATCAACGGATTAGGAAAAAGACACTTTGCAACTCTCAAATAAATAAAAAACCTTATAAGGAGGACAACAACATGTCAGAAATGATTAAATTAACTTTCCCGGATGGCGCAGTAAAGGAATTCGCCAAGGGAACTTCTACTTTAGACGTTGCTGGTTCAATCAGCCCAGGTCTTAAAAAATCAACATTAGCAGGTAAAATCAACGGCACTTTAATCGATGCAAAAACAGGAATCGAACAAGATGGTGCAATTGAAATTATTACAAACAAATCAGATGAAGCATTGGAAATTTTGCGTCACTCAACTGCCCACTTAACAGCACAGGCAGTAAAACGTCTTTACCCGGATGTAAAACTAGGTATCGGCCCTGTCATCGAATCAGGCTTCTACTATGACATCGATTCACCAACACCGATTACAGCCGAAGATTTACCAGCAATCGAAAAAGAAATGAAAAAAATTATTGCCGAAAATATCGAAATCGAGCGCAAAAACGTTTCTCGCGATGAAGCGCAAAAAATCTATGAAGAAGTTGGCGACGAGTATAAATTGGAATTGCTTGAAGCGATTCCCGCAGATGAGCAAGTATCGATTTACTACCAAGGCGATTTCTTTGACCTTTGCCGTGGTGTACACGTACCATCGACAAACAAATTAAAAGAGTTCAAGCTATTATCTTTAGCAGGTGCATACTGGCGCGGCAACTCAGACAACAAAATGCTGCAGCGTATTTACGGTACAGCATTCTTCACGAAAGAAGAGCTAAAGCATCATTTGCAAATGCTTGAAGAAGCGAAAGAACGCGACCACCGTAAAATCGGAAAAGAATTGGATTTATTCATGACTTCTCAAACTGTAGGCCAAGGTTTGCCATTATGGTTGCCAAATGGTGCCACAATCCGTCGCACGATTGAGCGCTACATTGTTGATAAGGAACTTTCTTTAGGCTACAAGCATGTTTATACACCAGTTCTTGGATCGAAAAAATTATACGAAACTTCAGGTCACTGGGATCATTATCAAGAAGGTATTTTCCCTCCGATGGAAATGGACAATGAAACATTAATATTACGTCCGATGAACTGCCCTCACCATATGATGGTATTCAAAAACGGCCTGCACTCGTACCGTCATTTACCGATCCGCATTGCGGAACTTGGCACAATGCACCGCTATGAAATGAGCGGGGCGGTATCCGGCCTGCAACGTGTACGCGGGATGACATTAAATGATGCGCATATTTTCGTGCGTCCGGATCAAATTAAAGCAGAGTTCAAAAAAGTTGTGGAATTAATTTTGGAAGTATATAAAGACTTTGATTTAAAAGACTTCTCATTCCGTCTTTCTTACCGCGACCCGAACAACAAAGAAAAATACTTCGATGATGATCAAATGTGGGAAACTGCGCAAGCTATGCTGAAAGAGGCAATGGATGAACTAGGATACGACTACTTCATCGCAGAAGACGAGGCAGCATTCTACGGTCCGAAATTGGATGTTCAGGTGAAGACGGCAATCGGTAAAGAAGAAACATTATCTACTGCCCAACTTGACTTCCTATTACCGCAGCGCTTCGACCTTTCATACATTGGCGAAGATGGTCAGCCACAGCGCCCAGTTGTAATTCACCGTGGTGTTGTATCGACAATGGAGCGATTTGTAGCATTTTTAATTGAAGAATACAAAGGCGCGTTCCCGACATGGCTGGCACCTGTACAGGCGACAATCATACCTGTATCAAACGCGGTTCACTATGATTACGCACGTGAAATACAAGAAAAATTGGCAGCTGCCGGTGTGCGTGTAGAAATGGATGACCGTGAAGAAAAGCTTGGATACAAAATCCGTGAAGCACAAATGCAGAAGATCCCGTACATGCTTGTCATCGGGGATAAAGAAGTGGAATCGAGCGGTGTTAATATTCGTCGTTACGGCTCAAAAGACTCGGAAACAGTGAGCTTCGACGAATTCCTGGCAACTATTAAAGCAGAAATTTCAAAATAATATCCTAAGTATTTTAAAGTTTTCCGACAAGTAAAAGGGCTCCGAATTTCAATTCGGAAGCCCTTTCTTCTCTTTACACTTTAAATTGTGCTACAGCACTTTGCAGCTCTTCAGCCCGTTTGCTTAAATCAGTGGAGACACTATTGATTTCCTGCATAGAACCCATTTGCTCATCCATTGCAATACGAGCTTGATTTGTATCATTTGTTACGATTTGAGATTGGGAAGCAAGTTCTTGAACAGATGCCGTCACTTGCTCGGCAGTTGCGGATATTTGCTCTGTAACTGCAGATACGTCTTCGATTTGTGCCCTCATATTATTGATGGCCCCCAAAATTTTATTGAAAGATGTTCCTGCATGTTCGATAATATCCACGCCTTGCTCGACAGAATGCAGACTTTCTTGAATCGCACGCTCAACATTTTTTGTATCCTGCTGAATTTCGCTTGTTAATGAAACAATCTGATTAGCGGATTGGTTGGATGCCTCTGCAAGTTTTCGGACTTCATCTGCCACGACCGCAAAGCCTTTCCCGTGCTCGCCAGCCCGAGCCGCTTCAATTGCCGCATTTAATGCTAATAGATCTGTTTGCTCCGTGATGCTCGTTATGACACGGGAAATATTTCCAATGTCGGCAGATTGCTGTGCAAGTTTTTGGATAAGCTCTGTCGTTAATTTCGTCGAGTGATAAATTGTCTGCATTTGACGCTTCGCACTGCCGATATTATTTTCGCCTTCATGTGCAACATCTGTTGTGTCGCTTGCCGAAGAAAAAAGACCTTGGGCAGATTCCGCGATACGTTGAATAGCTGACGATGTTTCTTCCATGGCAACCGCACACTCTTTGGCAGCAACCGCGCTATTGTCTGTATTTAATGCTGATCGAGTAGCGGCCGTTGCGATGTTTTCTGTCAATGTTGTAATTTCATAAGTGGAAGCACTCAATTGTTCGGCCGAGGCACTTAAATGTTCGGCATTGCTACCTAAAGATTGGATTAATTCTTTAATTGTATTTTTCATTGTATTAAAGGATGTCGTCAACTGTCCGATTTCGTCTTTTGAGTTAACTTCGACATCTGGCTCAGATAAATTCCCTGTCGCTATTGTTTGTACAGATCCCCGCAATTTTTGGAGGGGAGCAGCAATCGTTCTATTCAATAAAAATGCGATGAAAAGGCCGATGAATAATGATGAGAAAAAGACGATTGTTGAAATAATGATTGCCTGCGTCATTTTATTGCCGGATTGCTGCTCTGCATTTTCGAATAGTGCTTTAATTAATGAATTCAAATCTTGCCCAGCTGCAACAGCTTCGTTGCGCGCAGGCAGTACATTTTGTGTGAAATAGCCAACAGCTGCCTCAGGTCCGCGTCCGCCGTTAATGGAAAGTGTTTGATTAATTGCCTGCTCATAAATTTCTATCTTTTCATAAGTAACCTCAAGAAGCTGTTTTGCTTCTTCTTGGTGAAATTGCCTGCTTAATGAACCTAAAGTAGCTTTTAAATTATCTTGTGTTTCTTTTAATGTATGGAGTGAATTTGCATCACCCAAAATATGAGATTGCAATAAAGATGCTTCAAGGGTGATATAGTTGCGTACATCACTTATGGCGTATAATTGTGGTAAACCTTTGGACAATGTATCGCTGTATTGCTCATCGATACTTCGCATTTGAAAAAATACAATGGTGCATGCGATGAGCGTTATTGAAATCATTGTTAAAAATCCTGCTAATAACTTTTTCTTGATAGACAATTTGCTTCACTCCAGTTCAATTTAAGAAAATTGATGTATTTAAAGTCATTCTATTATATTATTCCGGTGAAAAACAGATAATTATTTACCTATTAATAAAGCGAAAAAAGTTTTTATTTGAATAGCAATTATAATTTAATGAAAAAAAATAAAATTGTTGACGACACATTAAATGCGTGATAAGATTATTTAGGTTATGAATACAAAAGTTTGCAAGTAGAGGCTGCCCGCTTCTCACCTGATAAGTGCTTTTAAAAGCTACGAGCAGGTATAGACACGTTGAATTGTTTTACGCTTTTATGCGTATGCACATATAGCGGGCGGACATCTCAAATGTCCGTCCTTTTTGTTTGTATAAACGAAAAGAACATATGGACATAACGCGGAGGTGTACCGTTCGACCGGGTTATACTTTACACCAACTCATGTATTCGCGACAAACACTTGGAGGTGGATTAATATTAGCAAAGACATGTATGTAAACGAAGGCATCCGCGCGCGTGAACTTCGTCTAATTGACCACAATGGTGATCAGCTTGGTCTAAAAACGCGTACAGAAGCGTTGGAAATTGCCGCTCGTGCTAACTTGGATCTTGTCCTTGTGGCCCCTCAAGCCAAGCCACCAGTCGCTCGTATCATGGACTATGGTAAATTTAAGTTTGAACAGCAAAAGAAAGACCGTGAAATTCGTAAAAATTCTAAAGTAATCGTGATGAAAGAGGTTCGTCTGAGCCCAACAATCGATGAACATGATTTTCAAACGAAATTACGTAATGCGATCAAATTCCTTGAAAAAGGTGACAAAGTTAAAGCGACAATTCGTTTTAAAGGTCGTGCAATCACACACAAAGAAATTGGTCAGCGTGTGTTGGATCGCTTTGCTGAAGCTTGTGCTGAAGTATCGACGGTTGAACAAAAACCGAAGATGGAAGGCCGAAGCATGTTCTTAGTTCTTCAACCGAAGACAGAGAAATAATACGTATTGTAGAAACAAGTTTAGGAGGAAATCGACATGCCAAAAATGAAAACTCACCGTGGAGCTGCGAAACGTTTCAAAAAAACAGGTACTGGTAAATTAAAATTTGACCGTGCTTATGGCTCTCACTTATTCGCTAACAAATCAACTAAAGCAAAACGTCACTTACGTAAAGCGAAAGTTGTAACTTCAGGCGATTTCAAGCGTATCCGTACATTATTAACTTACATGAAATAATCTTGACCGTTTAAAAGATTATTAATAACAAAAATAAAATTAAGCATTCGAAAGAATTAGCAGGAGGTAATTACTATGCCACGCGTTAAAGGCGGAACAGTAACACGCGCTCGTCGCAAAAAAGTTTTAAAATTAGCTAAAGGTTACTTTGGTTCAAAACATACATTATACAAAGTAGCTAACCAAGCAGTAATGAAATCAGGTCAATATGCATACCGTGACCGTCGTCAAAAGAAACGTGATTTCCGTAAATTATGGATCACTCGTATTAACGCAGCTGCTCGCATGAACGGTTTATCTTACTCTCGTTTAATGCACGGCTTAAAAGTAGCAGGTATCGAAGTTAACCGTAAAATGTTAGCTGACTTAGCTGTAACAGATGCATCAGCATTCGCTCAATTAGCTGAAGAAGCTAAAAAAGCAGTTGCTAAATAAGAAAGAATAGAATTTCGATTTAGTGCTAAA
>NZ_JBQCJW010000027.1:0-30519 GCF_051967575.1 Solibacillus silvestris | reverse complement strand
ATAATTATAAGGCGTATACTGTGATTTCTGTACCGAAAGCGTAAGCGGCAGGTACAAAAAAAGCAGTCGCTAAATAAGAAAGAATAGAATTTCGATTTAGTGCTAAAATAATTATAAGGCGTATACTTTGATTTCTGCACCGAAAGCGTAAGCGACAGGTGCAAAAAGAGCAGTCGCTAAATAAGAAAGAATAGAATTTCGATTTAGTGCTAAAATAATTATAAGGCGTATACTGTGATTTCTGTACCGAAAGCGTAAGCGGCAGGTACAAAAAAAGCAGTCGCTAAATAATTGGCATTTACTTTTATAATGAGACTGATAGGGAATTTTTCCTTATCGGTCTTTTTTCAAATGAAGGGGGATTGTGTATGGCATTTGCAGCACTCTCATATGTGATAATTGTTTCAATACTATTATGCACTTATATGTACATAGACAAACAACGAGCAAAAAAGAAAGAATGGCGTATATCTGAAAAAACATTATTAACATTAGGCATTTTCGGCGGCGCTATCGGCGGAGTGTTAGGAATGTATTTATTTAGACATAAAACAAAACACAATGCGTTCGCGTTCGGTTTTCCGCTACTAGGGGCTATTCATATTTTTTTGCTCGTACAATTATTTAATTTATGATAAAGAGATTTATAAGAAAAAGGCGAACTTTTCTTATAAATCTTTTTAGTTTCTTATAATTCCCATAAAAATAGTTTGTATTATAAATTATTGTAATTTATAATAAATTCAGAAAACATTTAGAGGAGGAGTTATGAGTGCCAGTTGCGACAAATTTAACGCTTTGGAATCAATTGAAGGAATTGCAATCACCAAAATATAAATGGGTGGATTTAACGCAAAGCTTTGGCGAGGATACACCACGCTGGCCAGGATTTGAGCCGTTAAAAAATACGGTATTATTCGATTTTCCTGAAGCGCCGATGAAAGTGAATCATTATGCATTTCCGGGACAGTACGGCACACATGTGGATGCACCAGGGCACTTTATACCGAATGCACGTTTAGTAGATGAAATTCGTGTCGAGGAATTTGCCTATCCTTTAGCAGTGATTGATGTGCATGAAAAAGTAGCCGAAAATCATGATTATGCGCTAACAATTGAGGATATTGAGCAGTTTGAGGCACAGTATGGCCAAATTCCTGAAGGTGCTTTTGTTGCAATGCGTTCAGATTGGTCGAAGCGTTGGCCAGCTCAGGATGCGATGCTAAATAAAGATGAAAACGGCAATTCGCGTTATCCAGGCTGGTCGGTGGATGCTTTGAAGTTTTTATTTGAGGTGCGCAATGCCGGCGCAGTCGGGCATGAGCCATTTGATACTGATCCGCCACTATTACAGCAGGAAATTGGGTTTGCAGGTGAAGATTATGTATTACAGCAAGATAAATTTCAAATCGAAGTGATGGCAAACTTGGATCAAGTGCCTCCGGTTGGCGCCATTATTTTCGCAACTTTTCCGAAAGCGAAAAATGCGACAGGGTTTCCGGCACGTTGTTTTGCTATTACCCCTGCAGATGGTGAAGCATATGAGTAAATACGACGAACAATTATCATATTTGCAAAAGCCGAATGAAGATGAAATACCAGAAGAAGTGCAAAAGTTATTCGACGAGCATATTGAAAAACAATTGGAACAAAACGGATTTGTGAATAATTTATTTAAAATTCTTCCGCTGAATGCCCTGCAATATAAAGGCTTTTTAGAATTTAAATACACCTTATTCAATGAAGAAATAAACTATTTATCATTGGCGGATAAAGAGATGATCGGGCTTGTTGTCTCTTCAACGAATAATTGCAGCTATTGTCTTACTTCACATAGTGATGTGCTTCGGGGGCTTACACAAAATCCGGGATGGGTTGATCAATTGACTTATAATTACCGGTCCGCAAAACTTACAGGAAAGCAGCGCGCATTATGCGATTATGCATATCGTGCCACGAAATATCCAAACGAAATTACAACAGCAGAAGTGGATTTATTGCGGGCGGCTGGCTTCAATGATCATGAAGTGCTGGAGGCGGCGTATGTTGTAGGCTTCTTCAACTATACAAATCGCTGGGTAAGCACAATAGGCGCCATTGCAAATCCAGGGCATTACGGACATAATCGCTAAAAAGGGATGCTGCACTTTTTGGAGGACGCTAAAAATATGATTATTAAAAAAACCAATTTCATTTTTAATAAATGCCGCTCTCTCGTATTGGATAAAAATTCTCATTTACTCATAGAGATTCTGGCTCCTGAGTAAGTGATAAGGGAAAGAATAAGCGGAGTTTTTCCGCTTATTTGCGCAATAGGGCTTGTTTTGGGGAAAATAAGGGGAGTTTTTCCGACTATGCAAAGAAAAGTCCTTCATTTCCGTGTTTTTCGAGTCAATAGGCGGAATTTCTCCGTCTATTTAGGCTATTTTTGATACTATTTTTAAAATAAGCGGAGTTTTTCCGCTTATTTATTGGGGAAGGCACTTAAACTGATCACCAAACCAGTAATAGCGGGTCCCCCCCTTTCACATCGAATTACGGGATGCCTCCTCTTATTTACCGTCTTGCCGCTTGCTTAGAGTATGCTAGATTCCCCCGGGATTTTCAGTGCCTCCCGTCTTTTGCAGCATCCTTTTCTATTAAACAATAAAAAATAATAGCATCATAAGAACGATTAGCGGAGCGAGCAATCGTCTTTTAAGGCGTGAATTTGCCTGTATCCATTCCTCTTCGTGAACAGTCGTCAGCTGGAAAAAGGGTGCCTGCTTTATTTCGTTGAAAATCGAGTTGAGTGCTACATTTAAGCCAATGACCGAAAAGCCGAGAACAATTACTTTTGCCCATGTAGGCAGGACAAATAAAAGGCCAATGCTAATGGCGATTAGCTGAACCGGGTATTTCATATAATTTAATTTTCTCAGCAATGTTTTATAAACTAAATTATCGACACGATGCCTGCTTAAAACCTTCTTTTTGGCGAGCAGCAGGAGAGGCTGTTTCGTTTTTGCCGGCATATAATAGCGTATTTCCAAACTGAATTGATACAACCTCTTCATCCATTGATAAAAAGCCTCGTATTCCCAGCGGATTTCCGTTGTCCAATAACGATTGCTTAATACCACTTTCAACAAAATGATGTGAACGATAAGAAGCAGCCCGCTAAATCCCCATATTGGCATAATAAAGAGACTAAAAGTAATGAGTGCATGAATGACCAATAACAGCGGCCATTTCGTATACCACTTTTGGAAAGTGTATTGGATGACTATATGAAGCACGCTCAATACATTCAAAGCGAGCATGATTTTCCATAATGGCAGCATGATGAAAGGGGAAGCGAGCAATAATATGGTAATTAGCAGAAAGTTATATTGCAAAAATGAATACAAATAGCCGCATAGTTTGATATGACGCATTTTTGTTGTCTGCTGCTTATAAAATAAAAGATCGGCGTCATACATAAATAAACGCACCGATGATTTTACTAGAAAAAAGCTTAATAAAAATAACAGAACCAATATAGCATTTTGCTGTAATTCAAAAGCATGGAAATTTTCCGAAATATCGCAGTATAAGAAAAAGCTAATAACAAAGCCAGGTATCGCAACATAAAGAACGACAGTCCAATCAAATACAGATTTAAAAAGCTTGAAATTAAATTGATAAGAACGATAAAGCCTTTTTGTAAACATAGCTATAACCTGCCTTGCAGTTCATAAAAAATGTTCAATAATGAAATGGGCTGCCCAACAATTTGTTGCAGCTCCTGCAATGTCCCTTGTGCTTGCATATGCCCTTCATGAAGCAAAATATAATGATCGCAAAGCATTTCAGCCATTTCCAATTGATGTGTACAAAGCAAAAAGCTTGAACCTTTCTGTTTTTGTTCATCAATTAGCACAAGCAGCTCGCGCATTGCCCGTGGATCGAGTCCCATAAATGGCTCGTCTAATATATATAGCGGGCGTTCAACCAAAAATGCTAAAACAAGCATTACTTTTTGCTGCATTCCTTTTGAAAAGTAAATAGGCAAATCATCTAGACGTTTTTCGATTTGAAACAGTGTAAGCAGCTGCTCCGCTTTATCCCATAGCGTTTTATCATTGCATTCATCAATCAAAAATTGAAGATGTTCGCGCAATGTAAAATGTTCATATAATAATGGGCGTTCCGGTACATAACCGTACGATGGTATTGAAATGGTACCTTCAAAATAAGGGATAACGCCCAACATCGATTGAATCGTTGTACTTTTGCCGGCGCCATTGCCACCGATTAAACCGGCGATTTCACCAGGCTGTATTGTAAACTTAATTTGCTCAATACTCGTTTCGTTTGTAGCGTAGCCTGCTTTTAGTATATGTATGTCCATAAATTTCACCTCAATTTATTATACGGATATAGCAGCTTTTAGTTTCAAAAAAACGAATCGCAATAATACGATTCGCTTGTCCCCAGTCAGTCTTTCATTAATTGTTCAATCGGATTTTTCCAATTGATTGCTGCATTCGGATAATTCATTAAAATTTCCTTTTCCAAATATAAAAAATCCTCTTTTGTGAAGCCCTGAAGTTTCATCGCATCGTGGACAAAGACAAAAATGCTTACTACTTCAAAGGCGTTATTTGTCGTGCCTAAATACTTTTCTCCTTCAAATAGTGCTCCTTTATACGAAATGAAAAAGTTTTTTCGAATGTTTTTCACATCATCATAAAAATAATATTGTCCATTTTCATAAGCCTCATCCAATTTACGCTTCGGGTCGGTTAAATAGCGTATCCCTTTATAAAATATGTAAATGATGAGAAGGATGATGGCAATTCGCAATAATAAAGCCATAAAACGTCCTCCTTGCTAACGGTGTTTGCCTGCTATACGATTAAGTAGTATAAAAGGTTTCATTTTTTTTAGTAAAAGAGGGAAGTTATGATGAATTTTAGTCAATTATTCGAAATGCAGAAGCAGCTCGACCGTTTTATTGAAGAAACACAAAATGTACAACACGACGTATTTGAAGAAAAAGGACTTGCTTTATTAGTAGAGCTTGGGGAACTTGCAAATGAAACACGCTGTTTTAAATTTTGGTCTACGAAAGGGCCATCTGAGCGTGCTGTCATTTTAGAAGAGTTTGTCGATTCGATACACTTTTTGCTATCGCTTGGCTATATGCGCGGTTTTCTGCTGGAGGAATGGCCGGCAGTAAAGCAGGAAGCTGATTTAACCGGGATTTTTATTGCTGCGGCACAAGTAATCCTTAACTTTTTACAGCAGCAAACAGAGGGGAATTATAGAGCGATTTGGGTACAATACAGCTTAATTGCCTACAATTTAGGCTTCACGGAAGAGGACATTATAGAAGCGTATAAGCAAAAAAACGAAAAAAACTATGCGCGTCAACGCAACGGCTATTAAACAGAATTTTAAATGCATTTCCTGTTATGGCGGAACTCGCGAGAAACTGTTTCACATTTCGAAATATTGCCGCTATAATGGAGAAGAGTAATTTTTAGGGGGATATCCAACATGACAAAGCTAGATACTACATTACAAATGTTCAAAGATTTAACGGATGCAAACGGAATTCCGGGGAACGAACGCGCTCCTCGAGAAGTAATGAAAAAATATATTGCACCATTTGCAGATGAGGTAGAGACAGATAACTTAGGCAGTTTAATCGCTAAAAAAGTCGGCGATGAAAATGGTCCGAAAATTATGGTGGCGGGTCACTTGGATGAAGTAGGGTTCATGGTAACTCGCATTGATGATAAAGGGTTTATATTCTTCCAAACGATAGGCGGCTGGTGGAGCCAAGTAATGCTTGCACAACGCGTAACGATTACAACGCGTAAAGGCGAAGAAATTATTGGTGTCATCGGATCGAAGCCACCGCATATTTTACCGGCAGATGTACGCAATAAAGTAGTCGATATAAAATCAATGTTCGTTGATATCGGTGCTACATCCAAAGAGGAAGCGATGGAGTGGGGTGTGCGCCCTGGTGATATGATTACACCGTATTTCGAATTCCATGTATTGAAAAATGAAAAGCATCTATTGGCTAAAGCATGGGATAACCGTATCGGCTGTGCGATTGCCATTGATGTGTTAAAAGCATTGAAAGACGAAAAACACCCGAATATCGTATACGGTGTTGGGAATGTGCAAGAGGAAATTGGTTTGCGCGGTGCGAAAACTTCCACATTCAAAGTACAGCCGGATATCGGATTCTCTGTAGACGTAGGAGTTGCTGGAGACACACCAGGAGTAACACCAAAAGAATCGACATCGAAAATGGGTGCAGGCCCGCAAATTGTTGTATTTGACGCATCAATGGTATCACATACAGGCTTACGTGAATTCGTTCTTGATGTCGCGGAGGAAGCAGGTATCCCTTACCAATTTGAAACAATGGCAGGCGGCGGCACAGACGCAGGCTCTATTCATATTACTGCAAACGGTGTTCCTTCACTTGCAATCGGTGTCGCAACCCGCTACATCCATTCACATGCAGGGATTCTGCACCGTGATGACTACGACAATGCGGTGAAGCTAATCGTAGAAGTGATTAAGCGATTAGACCGTGAGACAGTAAATAAAATTACGTTTGAATAACAATGGAAACTAAATAAATTTTATGGTTTTTAAGCTGAAATATAAAAAAATCAATTTTCCTCCCTGGAAAATTGATTTTTTTGATCACCATATTTTCGAAGTTTCGACAAAACGCTTTATTACATATTTTTCCCTAAATAAGTATAAACATCCTCATAAACAAATTCTGTATCTGGAATTTGTTCGTCATTTTTGCGTAAAGTATTTAATTTATTTATGACAGAACTTAATCGCCCGTCAGTTGACTGATCCGATTTAATGGATACTCCATAAGAGAAAATATTCGTGTACTCCTCGTTTGCCCACTTTAATTCTCCGTTTACCTCGAATTTTTCATTAAGCAGGATAAAGCTAATATGAAATTTTATATTCATGTTGATTGGCAATTTTAAATTTGATTGTATATTCAATCCATCCATGCCGATGTTTTTGATCAAAACAGGAGTTTGACCAACCTGCAGCTTCCTTTCGTTCAATTCCACTATCGTTAATTGACCTAATATAGGAAACGGGAATTCAAATCGGAGGAATTTTCTTCGTTCAGCAGGAGTCGATTTCACATTTATTTTTTCTGGCTTTAAATAGCCTGTTTTCAGTATTTTCTCAAATTCTTCTACCTTAACCGGTTTCGAAAAAAGGTATCCTTGTATAATGTCGCACTTGTTTTGCTTCAGGAAATTAAGCTGATCAAACTCTTCCACCCCTTCAGCGACAACATTCATTTCCAATGTTTTTGCTAAATGCAATGTTGCCGAGATAATCCCATTATCAAAATTGTCTTCCTTATTGATGTTACAGATAAATAGTTTGTCGATTTTTATTGTATTCGGTTTGAATTTGCGTATCGAAGCCAATGATGCATAGCCGGTGCCAAAATCATCGACTGCAATACGTATGCCGAGCTCTTTTAAGCTCTGAATTGTTGCATAAACACCCTTTTCGATATTTAACAGCGTACCTTCTGTAATTTCAAACTCAAGATAAGCAGGATCTATTTGATATCGATCAAGTTGTCCTTTTACAAATTGCAAAAAGCCTTTTTTCATGAACCGTATTGGCGGGATATTAATAGCGATAGGTATAATTGGAAGTTCCTTTTCCCTCCATTCTACGAGAAGACGACAAACTTTTTGGATGACCCAATCGGTAATCGTATTAATCATATGATTTTCTTCTGCCAGCGGGATAAATTCCCCGGGGGAAACTAATCCCCATTCTTTATGATTCCAGCGAATTAATGCTTCCGCCCCGCAAAGTGCCCCTTTTTTTGTTTCTACTTGCGGCTGGAAATATAAATCGAATTCCTCGTTTGCGATAGCTTTTCGCATATCCCGATCTAAAACATATTTTTTGTATGAGGATATATCCGCCAAGTGGGATGAAAGCTGATAGTTGTTCTTACCTTCCTTTTTCGCTTGATAAAGGGCTGTGTGCGCATTTTTCAGCAATGTTTGCTTTTCTCTGCCTTCCTCAGGGAAAAATGTAATTCCGATACTTGTGGATACATTCAATTCATAATCATCAATTGTAAACGGTTCGCTTACTTTTCTAATTATTTTTTTGGCTAAGTGATACACGTCTTTTTTATTTTTATAATTTTTAATGATCATTATAAAATCATTGCTGCTTAAACGTGCAAGGTAATCATTTGATGGAATCAGTTTTTCGAATCGCTTCGCAATAAATTGCAATGCTTCATCTCCAATTGAGTGGCCCAATGAGTCATTGATGATATTGAAACGGTCAAGATCCAAATAAAAAATTGCGAATGGATCATCATTAACGCATAGTGCATCCATTCTTTCAAAGAGGCTTTTTTGATTGGGAAGACCTGTAAGAGCATCAAAGTTCGATAAATAGTTCAATTTTTCTTTGAATTCCATTTCTTGCGTGACATCTGTCACTAAGCCGAAAATATTTGTAACTTCGCCAGCCTCGTTAAGTCTCGGAACAACTTCCTCCAGCAGCCACTTTGTTTTTCCGCTCCCGCTTATTAACTTATAAATCGTTTGAAAGCTTTTCCCGGAAGCCAATTTCTTTTTGCCGTTTTCCAATTCTTGAAGGTTATCCGGATGAATCATGCTAAACCAAACTTTTGAATCTTCATATAGCTTGGACAGGGGGATATCCAGAATTTTTTCCAGTCCTTTAGAAGCGAAAAGAAATTTGCCGCCTATTACTTCCCGCATCCATATTCCGGATGATAGATTGTTGTAAATCGATTTATAGCTTTCATTTTGTTCGACTAACTGATTTTCAAGTTGTATTTGGTATGTCTCATCTTTTATAACACCGATGATTTTATATGGTTTATGCTCCTCGAAAAAAACTTCTGCATGCACTTTAATATATTTTAATTCATTTGTCATCCCATGCAGAATACGAAACTGATTTGTATAGCTTTTTCCATACATGATGGCTTCTCTTACTTTTTTATACGCTTCCTCTTCATCGTCTGGATGAACTAATAGAAATGGGGCGTCCATACTTATGAAATTTTGGGGATCCAACCCGAAAATATTATAGAAGTTTTCTGAACAAAATAATTTATCTTCATCAATCAAATATTCCCAGCTGCCGATTTCCGCTATTTGCTGCGCATAATTTAAGTGGTTTTCCCTTAATATTAGCTGCTGCTTTAATAGGGCCTTATCTGTAACATCGGCAACAATCATATAAATACCTTCAACTTCACCTTCATTGATAATCGGGATAAAGGTAAGAGCGAGATATAGGCTTTTATCATTTATATCCTTTATTTCTATATTATATTTCTCGGATTTCCCGTTTAATGTTTGGGTAAAAGCATCCTCCATTATTTGATAGTTTTCGCCGAATAACAATTCCTTTAAGTCGTCCGCATTGTTAATCGTCTTTCCCAATAAAGAATGAATTTTTTTATTGTCGGCGGAAATGATTTCAGCTTCTTTCGAAAATATAATAATTATATCCGGATGATATATTGTAAGAGATGAATAATAATTCAGCAGCTCTTTTTTTATTTCATCTATGTTGAAGAGGCCATTATTGTTTAAACTATCTTCCTTTAAAAAAATTTGTTTCAATTTATTAATATTCTCGTTATTTTCCATTAAAATCCCCCTTGTCTCGTTAAAATTGTCGTCTTAATGGTTATGTAATCAAAATAATAGTAAAAAAGTTCGTGAAAATATATAGGGAAATTTACCTGTGGTAGAGTTTGCACTGTAAAGATAGTAAAAATACAACATAATAAATTGTAGTAATGTGCTATATTTATACATAATTATAAGGATATAAAGACAGGAAAATAATAAGAGTAAATATATACCGAAAATACATATTCGAAGCTAAACGATAATTAATAACTACCCGAAGTCATTGGTAAATAATCATATTAGCTTATTTGTAAAATCTCTTCGGCCAGATGGTTTGCAATAAGAAAAAATTGAAATCCAATTCCTTATAAAATCTCGCATATACGAAGGGGGATTAGATGAGGGACAACGATAGGGCATTAAAATCACAGAAATATGAAAGAGCAAATTGAAAGACTTTCTTTTACAAAGTCTTTAAATAGACAATATTTGCTAAATTAAGATAGAATCTTTTATATCTTTAATGGCGGAGGGCATGTTTGAATGAAGGCAATTCTTATAGATGATGAACAACTTGCATTGGAGTATTTGGAAAAATTGCTGGAAAAGGTCGGCGGTATATTCTTAAAAGGAAAGTTCACTTTTTTTGACCCGAATGCAAACAGAAATTTAGTGGAGCAAATAGATATTGTTTTTCTGGATATGGAAATGCCTTGTATTCACGGGGTTGATTTGGCTGCCGAACTGCTAAAAATAAATCCATTGCTGAAAATCGTTTTTGTGACAGCACATAATAACTTCGCGACAGAGGCGTTCGAGCTTAATGCATTTGACTATTTAGTGAAGCCTGTCCGAATTGATCGTTTGCGCAAAACTTGCAAGCGAATCCAAAAAGTCCATTCTTCAAATATTCCGGCTCCAAAAAAAGATGAAGGAGCAATTATAGTGCATGTTAGCGGAGAATTGACGTTTGAGCTATCGGACGGAACGATTATCCGACCAAAATGGCGCACCGTTAAGATGAAAGAGCTGTTCCTCTATTTGCTTCATAAAAGGGAGAGGAGCATTTTAAAGTCCGAATTGACGGAGCTGCTTTGGCCTAGCGATTTGACGGAAAAAAGCTATTCGCGTCTGTATACATTAATTTATCATATAAGAAAGACGATAGCTCCGTATAAAAACAATTTGATAATCGAAAGTACAGACGAGGGGTATACGCTCAACCTCAAAAACGCGACGATCGATTTAATCGAATGGGAAACAAAGCTCGATTTATTTCCGCAACTGCACGAGGAAAATATCGATGCATTTGAAAAGGTGATGGGATTATACGGCGGGGCTTATTTGGAGAAATACGGCTATATTTGGGCAGAAGCCGAACGCCATCGTTTGGAGCAATTATATATAGATCGGGCTTTGAAGATTGCCCGCTACTATGAAAGACAAAAGAATATTCAGCAAGCCGTCAATTGGTACATAAATGTTTGTACAGTGTATCCGAACTATGAAGGAGCGGTATATTCTTTACTCAAAGCTTTGGATAAAATCGGAAACTATCCTCTTGTCGCCTATTATTATGAGCAATATGAAAAAGCCGTGGACGAATTGCAAATCGAAATGGGGAAAGAGATTAATAATTGGTATGAAAATTGGGAGAAACAACATCTTCAAGTAGATGGTCATATATAGAAAATGAAAGGCGAAAAAACTTTGATTGTAAATAAAGACGCGAATTTGAAAAGAATATTGCTGATCATCGGCAGCTTCATATTATGCATTTTTGCTTTGCGGGTTGGATGGCTGCTTTATTTCAATTCTCCGGCACAGCAAAATGCCGAAACGGGAATTGTCGATTTACGCAACGAAACCTTGAAGGAAGATGAAATAATATTTTTGAACGGTGAATGGGAATTTTATCCCTTTATGTTCATTATTGACGAAGAGCCGGCAAATATAAGCGAACGACAATACATACAAGTGCCCGGAAACTGGAAAAAAGAATTGGGCGCACTAGATGAATCAGCAATAGGCTATGGTTCCTACAGGCTCAAAATTTTACTGCCCCCCCAGCAAAAAGAAACAATCTACGGCTTTCAATTGAACGATTTCGGGGCATATGCAAGTATTTATGTTAATGGGAAATTAATTAATTCAGAGAACTTCGCGGATAAACAACCTTCAAAAAAAATAAAAAAACAAGGCCCGATGACGGCGGTATTTTCGACGGATGCCAATGAAATTGAGTTAGTTATCCAACTATCCAATTTTGACAGCATTAATTCAGGCGGATTGAAAGGTTCCGTCTACTTCGGGCTTCAAACGGCAATCTCGAACGGGGCAAACTTATCACAATCATTGCAACTGCTTGCTAGTATGATCTTTTTTTTGCATAGTTTTTATGCAATCGTAATTTTCTTCGTTGGAAGAGGGCAATACGAAAAAGAGCTGCTCTATATTAGCCTATTGCTCGCTTTTAATGGATTCCTTATTTTGATTGATGATAATGTGCTATTAGATCTTCCTATAGAAAACGCGCTTTATATTAAATTACTGATAGTGCTGCTGATCGGTTTGCTCCTTTTAACATTAAAATCCGTCAGTGAACTTTATAAAATCAAGTCGAAAATTTCGAATGCATTATATATTCTCTTCATTCCATTATCATTGATATTAATGACAACATCGGCTATACATTATACGCCTATGAAGCTGATACTCATTATTTATGCTGGCTTTATCGCCGTTCAGCTCGTGATCCCCACGGTTTCTGCGATTATAAAAGGGGATATGGATGGCGTGTTTATCCTTTTATATTTGATTTGCTTCCTGTCAAACAGTGCTTGGGGAACGGCAATCAAAACCCTTGTCGTAAACATACCCTTTTATCCATTTGATTATATTGTTTCCATTATTGTCATTGTGCTGCTGCTTATAAGGCGCCATATTAAATTGATTCGGTTAAATAAGGAACAATATAATAAATTAGTGAAGGTGGATGTTCAGAAAGACATTTTCCTTGCCAATACATCACATGAATTGCGTAATCCATTGCATGGTATGCTGAACATCGCCCAAACGGTTTTGGAAACGGAAGCATCGCAGCTGTCCGATAAAAATAAAGAAAATCTAGAATTGCTTTTGCAAATCGGCAATCGAATGGTCTTTACGCTGAACGATTTACTGGATATTAACCAATTGGAAGAAGGGCGTATCCAATTAAAGCAAAGGGCGCTTCAAATACATAGTGTGACATATGGCGTTATTGATATGATCCATTTCATAAATAATACGGGCAGGCTGAATATCACCTCAACTATTTCGGCCTCTTTCCCGCCTGTCTGTGCTGATGAAAGCAGGCTAGTCCAAATTATGTTCAATTTGCTTCATAATGCGGTCAAATTCACGAATGAAGGCAGCATTACAATTAGTGCAAGCCATAACGAAAAAGCAGCAACAATCTTCATTCGCGATACAGGCATAGGAATGAATGAAGATGAAATCAATCGTATTTTCCTGCGTTATGAGCGTTCAGAAAATATTAACCGGGATGGGATCGGGCTTGGCTTAAGCATAGCCAAACAGTTAATTGAACTTCATGGAGGCACGATCGCGGTGCAGTCGGAAATTGACAAAGGGACAACCTTTTCTTTCACATTACCATTGGTGGAAAGCACAACAATTTTTGCGGAGAATGAAGCTGCGGCATCTGTTGAGTATTCTTTGCCTGCCGAAACGTCTACTGTCGTCGAACAGCAATTACCGATTGATGATCAAAAGACAACGCGAAAAGGCAGTATTCTTATTGTCGATGACGATCCGATTAACTTAAAGGTGATCAGCAATATTCTTGGGAAGCTTTATAATGTGCATACAACCGAAAGTGGGGAAGGTGCATTAAAAGAAATCGAGTCTAAAAATTGGGATCTTATTATTGCAGATGTGATGATGCCGCAAATGTCAGGATATGAATTATGCAAGGCAATTCGCGTGCATTATACAATTATGGAACTGCCTATTTTATTATTGACTGCGAGAACCCAGCCATCAGATGTTTATGCAGGCTTTCTTGCCGGGGCAAACGACTATGTTTCGAAACCAGCGAATGCACTTGAATTACGTGCAAGGGTTCATGCGCTGCTTGCACAAAAACAGGCAATGAAAGAGCAGCTGCGTTTAGAAGCAGCTTATTTACAAGCCCAAATCAAGCCTCATTTTCTTTATAATACGTTAAATTCAATCGCATCTTTAGGTGAGCTGAATCCATCGCATATGGTTGATATGCTGCACGAGTTCGGAAATTACTTGCGCAGAAGCTTTAATGTGAACAATATTAAAAGCCTCATCCCGATAGACGATGAGCTTGAGCTTGTTCGTTCGTATCTTTTCATAGAATGCACAAGATTTGGAAATCGCCTTGAAGTTTCCTGGAATGTGGAGGATTTGCAAGGAATACTTGTGCCGCCTTTATCTATCCAAACAATCGTCGAAAATGCGGTAAATCATGGCATATTCAAAAAAACGGAAGGCGGGAAAGTTACAATATCTGTAGTGAATCATGATGAATACGATATCATTTCCATTAAAGATAATGGTATCGGCATGACTGCAAATAAAATTGAGGAAGTTCTTTCGAGGCCATATAAGCACGAACAAGGGATTGGCATTGCCAATACGAATCATCGTGTTAAACAGCTTTTCGGTGAAGGGCTTCAAATTGATAGCCAATTGCATGAAGGCACGACTGTCTCGTTCCGTATTATGAAACGATAGCTGGACCAATTAAGCGTGGAGCAGCAGATTAATATTTGAAAGCAGGGAGTGAATATTTTCATTCCCTGTTTTTTAATATTAACGAATATCCTTTTTTACATTTTCTATTTGTTCTGTTAACAGCATTGATAATTCTTTTAAGCCTAGCGTAATGCGATTAATATTTGCAAACGATACATGCTGTGCTTCGGAGGCGGCCGAAATGTTTTCTATTCCTGTTTTGTTCGACGCTACGACACTGTTCATTTCCATTAATGATTGCTGGATTTCAGTCATTTTCGCGCCTATCAATTCCGACAATTTATAAGAATTAATCGTCTCGTTGTTTACATGGCTAATATTTGCAACAATTTGATCAAGCAGATCGCCCGTCAAATTGACCTGATAAACACCAACATCCGCCTGCTCTTTCCCCATCATCATCACCTTGTTCATTTGCCCTGTATCGTTCAATAGCTCTGTTAATGCACTTTCAATTTCAATTGCATAATTTTGAGATTGATCTGCAAGCTTTCTGACCTCTTCGGCAACGACGGCAAAACCTTTGCCGGCATCTCCCGCGCGAGCCGCTTCAATCGCTGCATTCAATGCTAAAAGATTCGTTTGATCAGTGATTTTATTAATATGTGAGAGAGTTTCGTGGATATGCTGATAGCTTTGCTCAAATTTCTCCGTCACCTGGTGCATAAGTTTTACCGCCTCGGAAATGCTTCCCATCACTGTTTTCGTTTCAAGCATGCTTTTCTTTCCTTCTGCTGCCTTCAGCTCCGTATGTTCCGAGGATGTGACGGCATATTTTGTTTGCTCGATAATTTTTTGCACATCCATCATAATATCATCCAAAATAGAATTGATTTTTCGCGACGCCATCCATTGGCGGTCTGTTCCATCAACCATTTCCAATACGACTTCCGATATATCATTTGAAGCGGATATAGATGCTGTTGTACCATGCTCTAAAATGTCGACATCGGAAGTCAGGTCTTGTGAAGTGGAGGAGATGCGCTCCATTAAATTTTTAATAATATCACTTTGCTTCTCTTCATTTCTTTTCACTATGCGAACATATTTTTTTCTCGCAGTCAATTGAATGATTATGACCCCGCTTGTGGAAAGAAGGAAAAAAGCATGAATCATTAACAGTGAAAATGGATAGTTGTCAGTCCCGCAAAGGAGCTGCGGAAACGTAAAATATCCTAAAAGATGGTGAACCGCAAAAATAAGCGTGCTGACAATAATTAAACGGATATTTTCAAAATAGGCAAGACTGGCCAATACCATGAAAATGGAAAAATGATATTCCACCATGCCATCGCCGCCAGCTATGATTGATATACTCCCGGCAGTTAATGTGAACATGATCATCCAGGAAATGATTTTTTGCGAACCGTTTTTCCAATGGGTGGCGCCTGTTATGATGAGTAAAATAACGGGCAAAGCCATGAGGAGATTCAAGGCAATGTTCATACCGGTTGTTTCAACGGCCTTGAAGGAAGAAATCATTAGGTATGTATCAAGCCATCCGATATTTCTATGCATAAAATGAATGAATAATGAAAATACAACGACTAAAGTCGAATAATAGAGCATTAAGTGGTTTTTTTTCTTTAACATTGCTACCTCTTTCTTTCTTATTAATATTATTTTTCAACTAGTTGACGATTATCCCGAATCCCGGATTTTATTTCGAAGTTCAATTTGTTTAAGTATGCAAAACTTTGTAATGATTGATCTTGCGGAGTCATTCATTTCGACGAATTGAAAAGAAATTCTATAAGACTGTTTTCCCTGTTCAATAACACTTACGATTCTGCTGCGGAACTCTACATTTTTTTGAATATTGTTCACTTCTATGTGTAAACTCCCGTTAATCAAATTTTCGGGCTCTCCTATTTTTTCTGGAAACAGAAAAGATGCTCCATCTGCGCCTATATCATGGCTGGTGACTTCAACTGTTTCAAGTTGTTTCGGATTATTGGAAGCAGGCAATATTATATTCATTTTTACAGCTACATGAATCCGGAAAAACTGTCTTCTTTGCGCTTTTTTAATTGAATTTTCGGATGGCGTATCAATTAATATTCGCGAGTCGGGAAACTGTTGAATATTCGATTCAAATGAATATAACCCCTCCATATCATGAAAGTAAACTGTGATAGGCATTCTATTTTCAATAACTAGGGGGAGGCCTTTTCGGTTTAATGGTCTTTGGACAAGCAAATTAGATTCATGCTTTATTAAGTGTGTGAAAAACAATTCATTATCGGCTGTTAATAGTTCAAACAATTGCCCTCCAAAAAATTCAGTCGCAGACACGGTATCAGGCAAACCTTCATCCCCTTTCTGCATAAGATGCTTTACCCATTTCATTAGAACATAGCAATCTATACAAATTCTTAACAAACTTCTTAATGCAAGTTCTACCAAATTACTGGTTGTATAGAATTTGTACAGATAAAGCAGGTAATATGGAATGGTTGATTGTTATCGGTAATCGAACTTAATACCTTATTAAAATTAGGAGAAAGTGAAAAAAGATGGATAAATTAAGTTTTTACATACAAAAAGTGATTGGTAAAAGAAATAGGAAAGATATTTACAGTCATACAGGTGATTTATTAATACCTGTTTCTACAATTATCACTTATGATCACATAATTCTCTTGGAGGAAAACGGAATTATCTTAAACGGTGATGAAGTAACTGATAATGTTTCAGACTTTCAATCGGATTTTACACAGCATCATAAAATGATTGATGAAACAGTAAAACAAGTGAGCGAAATATTTGGAGAAATACGCATTACAAAGAAAATTCCGCTTGCACAGTTGCGGAAAGAGGCTATACCAACTATTCTTGCAGCTAGTGACAGCAAATACCTCCTTCCATTATTTGCAGCGCTCCAAGCAAAAGATGATTATACATACCGTCATAATATTGCGGTGGCCGCTCTTTCAAATCTGATAGGAAATTGGATGAAACTCGGAAAACAGGAATTGCTGCAACTGACAACCGCAGCATTGCTACATGATGTGGGCAAAATGTTCATTCCGGAAGAGATTTTAAACAAGCCGGGAAAGTTTACGACCGAAGAATTTAATACAATGAAAAAACATACGATTTACGGCTATGAAATCTTAAAAGGAACGATAGGGATTAATCATCGGCAAGCTCTTGTTGCCCTTCAACATCATGAACGAATGGATGGCAGCGGTTATCCGTTAGGGATTAGAAAGGAAAACATTGATCTGTTTAGCAGAATCGTATCTGTTGCGGACGTCTTCCATGCAATGACTTCCAATCGGGTATATCGAAATCACTCCCCTTTTTACGAAGTGTTATCTGAAATGGGAAGAAATATGTTTTCGACATTAGATCCTGTCATAACTAAATTGTTTATTGAAAAAACAATGAATAGTTTAATCGGATACTCTGTCTTACTTACTGATGGTCGTGTAGGAAGAATTCTTCTAATACATCGGAATGATCCAACACGTCCGCTTATCCAGCTGGGAAATGAATTTCTTGATATGAGTAAGGATTTGTCTATATGCATTGAGCAAATTGTGAGTTAGAAATAGATTTGGGGTGAAATAAAATGATTCTTGAAGGTAATTATAATTACTATATTGTTATGCTCTCAATAATCGTAGCGATTTTAGCATCGTATTCTACATTAAATATTACAGCAAAAATAACCTTTGCAAATGGCAAAAATAAATACTTCTGGCTGCTTTCAGGTTCCATTGTGATGGGCAGCGGCATATGGTCCATGCACTTTATTGGAATGCTGGCATTTCATTTAAATATAAGCATGAAATATGATGTATGGATTACATTGCTTTCTCTATTGGCGAGTATCGTTTCATCGTTTATTGCGCTTTTTATTACGATGCCGCGAAAAGTAAATAGATACAATATTGCATTGGGCGGATTTTTTATGGGAATCGGAATTGCGGCAATGCATTATATTGGCATGAAGGCGATGATTATGCCTGTTGAGTTATCATACAATCATTTTTTGATTTTCCTTTCCGTAGCCATTGCTTTCATTACTTCCTATATAGCATTATTTTTGTTTCTTCGCTTCAGGGACCAATCTTCATCCAGTTGGATAAAGTGGGTATCCGCGGTCATAATGGGGATGGCTATATGCGGCATGCATTATACAGGGATGAAAGCAGCAAAATTCCATGCTCATACTGGGATAATAGCGGATGATCAACCGATGAATCCTTTTTTGCTTTACGGTGTGACAGTTACCATTTTCATTATTTTAAGCTTCTCATGGGGAGCGATGTACTTTGACCGAAATGTGCTGGAAAAAATGGCGTATCGGGATGCGCTTACAAGCTTGCCTAACCGACATGAGATGAATCGTTTCTTTGAAAGGCTGGCAGGCAATGAAAACATCGGTGTTTTATTTATTGACTTAGATCAATTTAAAGCGATCAATGACACATTGGGGCACGATATAGGAGATGTGCTAATACAAGAGGTCGGAGTTCGGCTGCATCAGTTTGTAAGAAGTGGCCAGCAGGCATTCCGGATTGGGGGCGATGAGTTTTTATTCATCATAAAGCAGTGCAGCGAAAAAAAGGCGAAACAATTGGCTGAGCAAATTTTGCAAATTGTTAAGAAAGCCTATCACATTCAAGGCAATGAATTATATATTACAGCGAGTATTGGGATCGGGATTGGTTCGATCAATAAGTCCGATCCATCTCTTCTTCTAAAAACGGCCGATACAGCGATGTATAAGGCGAAAGGGCTAGGGAAAAACCGATACTCCATATACAATGATGAAATGGTTATAAAAGAGAAACGAAGAATGGTGTTGGAGAAAGATTTACGAACAGCGCTTGAACATAGGCAATTTTATTTAGAATACGAACCGAAATGGGACGTACAAAAAAATCGAATATGCGGATTTGAAGCATTAATAGGCTGGGAACACCCTCGATTCGGCACAATCCCTCCAAGCGAGTTTATCCCAATCGCGGAAGAAACAGGTAGTATTATACCGATTACTCGGTGGGCACTGGGCGAAGCATGCATCCAAATCAGAGGATGGCAGGAAAGAGGGAAAAATCTTCCGGTTTCCGTAAAACTTTCCGGTAAGCTTTTTCAGCTGGATAACATGGCGACATTGGTTTCCTCTATATTGGATGGAATGGAACTTGACGCCCAGCTTCTTGAATTGGAAATTACTAAGTCCACTATATTGTATGATTTGGATAATGTAATTTTCCAGCTTAAAAGTATTCAATCGTTAGGAGTAAAAATCTCTATAGCTGATTTTGGGACAGGCTATTCTTCCATAGGTTTACTTGAGCTCCTGCCGATCGACTCGATTAAATTAGATCGATTATTTACGGATGATTTAGATAAGCAGAGTAAACGTACAATCATAAGCGCTATTATGTTCGTGGCGGAAAACTTTGGGCTCGAGGTTATCGCTGAAGGAATAGAAAATCAGCGGCATGTTGAATCATTTACTCAATTGGGATGTCATGTGATGCAGGGGCATTTCTATGGAAAACCAATGAAAGTAATCGAGGTTGAAGAATGGATGAAAAATCAACCTGAAAATAAATTTTTATCCATAAACTAGTGATAATTATTTAAAAGGTAAAATTCGGTGGATCTCTTTCAAATGGATTGCAGGCTGATGCATGTTGCTTATTAATAATTATATATAAAGGAGAAACTTATATTATGTTAGATAAATTAAAATGGAGAAATTTGAAGGTCGGGTGGAAATACTGGTTCACATTCGGGTTCATTATAGCCTTAGTTGGGATTTCTGCAATATTTGTGTCGCTTTTACTGTCAAAAATCGAGGATAATGTTTCCGTTCAAAATCAACGAGGGGATCGTGCCATTAAAGTTACGGAAATGGGTTCATTAATACGGGCGAACCAAATACGGATCGTCAAATATATCCAAAATGATAATCCGCAAATGATTGAAGAATATGAAGAACGCAGGGAAAGAATTGAAGTAATTATTTCAGATTTAAAAGGAAGAATGTATACCGAGGATCAAAATACATTATATAATCAAGCTATTGTTAACAGTGCTTCAATAAACAACCTATTTGCGGAAATTATTGATGTCAAAAAGCGAGAAGATACGGAAAGGCTTTTGGAGCTGGAAACAAAAACAGACAGTATTCAAATAGAAACGATTGCCCTATTAGAGCAATTGAAATTATTTGTCAATGAAGATCGCGATTTGGCTGTCCAAGAAACGATAAGCAGCACAAAACTAGCATATCAAGTGCTATTATACGCAATAATAATTTCCATCATTATTGGCGGAACACTAGTATTCTTCATTAATCGATCAATAGCCCGGAGTTTAAATAAAGTTGTAGAAGTCAGTAATCGGATTGCTGATGGTGATTTATCTATTGAAAAGTTTCAAGTGCGGGGAAAAGATGAACTAGGGCGATTAGAGTCAGCGATTAATACGATGAGCGATAATCTTCGTCATATGGTTTCGCAAATTTCATCGGTTTCACAGTCTGTAAGCAGTCAAAGCGAAGAATTGACTCATTCATCAAACGAAGTAGGCATTGGTGCTGAACAAATTGCTTTAACAATGGAAGAGTTGGCTTTTGGTTCTGAACAACAGGCAAGTCATTCTTCTGAAATATCGAGTCTGATGGAAGATTTAAACAGGAAAATCAATGAGGCTAATCATGAAAGAGATATGCTGAAAGAAGCTTCTGATAAAGTTTTAGATCTATCGAATAACGGTAAAGCGCAAATGGATCTTTCGGATAAACGAATGAAAGAAATTAATGAAGTTGTCTTATCATCAGTGGAAAACGTAAAAGGATTGAATCAACGGTCACAGGAAATATCAAAATTAGTATATGTTATTCAAGGAATTGCTGAACAAACCAACTTGCTTGCACTTAATGCAGCGATTGAAGCGGCTCGTGCAGGGGATGCCGGCAAAGGATTTGCGGTTGTTGCCGATGAGGTGAGAAAATTAGCAGAGCAGGTAGGAAGTTCAGTAACTGAAATATCGGATATTATTAACGGTATACAAGAAGGGACAAAATCCACCGTTGATTCTTTACAGGTTGGTTATAATACAGTGTTAGAAGGTAGCACACAAATGGAATTAAGCCGCGATGCCTTTAATTCAATTAATGATGCAATAACTGATATGATTGGCGGAATACAAAAAGTTTCCGAAAATCTGGCGGAAATTACAACAAGCGGCCATAAAGCTAGAGCATCAAGCGAAGAAATTGCTGCTGCTTCCGAACAAGCGGCGGCAGGAATTGAACAAAGTTCAGCTACAGCCCAACAACAAAGCAGTTCCATGCAAGAAATAACAGGAAGTTCCGAATCATTGGCATCTTTGGCTGAAGAACTAAATGATATGATTCAAAAGTTCAAAGTATGAAGTCGGGAATTACTTTAATCCGGCAAACTGATATGGGATGGTAATTGTCCATTATTGGCATTCTGCTACTATTGTATATTACGCTCCAATCAAAGGAAGCGCAGGAGACCCCTGTTCTTCAGCTAGCAATCACGGATGGTTTAACAGCCGCATTAAAAATTGCTGAGAAAATTCGTATGCGCGTAGAGAATACAGATTGGGCGATTCCCTCGGTTAACAGGCATTGCTAAAATCCGCTTTTTAATAAGGCGATCGAAAGTCTAATTCAACTAGGCTTTCGATTGCTTTTTATTTGTCTTTTTTTATGTGCAGAATCGATGTTTAAGCTTTGTTTTCTTCATTAAAATAAGCACTTTTTGAATAGATGACTAAAATATGGGAAAGATGAACGTATTAATTAGCGATACTGATGAAATATTAAGTATGCTCATATCTGATTCAACGCGTTAATAAAAGTAAAGAGCGGCAAGAAATTTTGCTGACATTATTTTCAATTTTAAAGAAATCTGATCGCAAAACGGGGGAATGTCATGTTTTTTGAAAAAAAGAGAAATAAAGCATCACTCAAAAAACAAAAGGGTGATTTACCGCCGCCTTCACAAAACAACGATGAAGTGAAATCTCAAACAAATGACCAGCAGCCTATTTCCGACTCATCCGAGGTTTTTATAAAAGACGTAAAAGACCGAATTCATTCGCCGGCAGATTTAGTAATCCGGTACGTGACAGAGACAATTACTATTTTGTATATCGATAATTTAATAAAAGAAGATGTACTGAATGAAAAAATATTGCCTATCCTGCAGAATATGAACGATGAAACCCCGACTAGTATCCATAATCAATTACCGCTGCCGCAAGTAAACGTAGCAGACCAAATGAATCAAAGCATTGAGACTATGCTGACAGGCGCTGTATTGATCCATGCGGCGGGACATGCACTGGTCACTATGGTCCTCATTCCTGCAAGAGAATCCCGAGGTTTATCCGCACCTGAAAATGAATCGCAAGTTATCGGTTCACAAGTAGGTTTTAATGAGAGTCTCTCCACAAATATATCGCTTGTTCGACGATTTATTTTGAGCCCGGATCTTAGCAATGAAAGATTGAAGGTCGGGAAACAAACAAATACAGCGCTCTCCATACTTTATATGGATGGTATTGCAACAGAGCAAAATGTCAATACTGTCCGGCAAAGAATACAGACACTTGATATTGAAGATTTGATCGATAGCGCGGAATTGGCAGAATTGATCGATGACAGCTCCCTGTCCATTTTTCCTCAAATGCTGTTAACGGAGCGCCCCGATCGATTTTGCGATGGTTTATTAAGCGGAAAAATAGGCATCCTTGTTGACGGCAGTTCGATGGGAATACTTTGTCCTTGCTCATTTATAGAGTTTTTTCAAAGCAGGGAAGATAAAAACTTGCGTTGGCCAATTGCGACCTTTGTGAGATGGCTAAGATTTGTAGCCATTTTTATTTCCATATTTTTCACCCCAATATACGTAGCATCATTAACTTTCCATTATGAAGTCATTCCGCAGCCGCTTTTAGTTCCGCTTAGTGAATCAAGGGCAAAAGTACCTTTTCCACCAATATTGGAGGCGCTTTTCCTGGAGCTGATTATGGAGCTGCTTCGTGAGGCTGGAGCGAGATTGCCTACGAAAATAGGCCAAACGATCGGGATTGTCGGAGGTGTTGTACTTGGTACAGCAGCGGTACAGGCAGGGATTACAAGCAATATTCTTATTATTATTGTCGCTTTATGTGCACTGTCTTCGTTTATTACCCCGAGTTATATGATGGGAAATGTCATTAGACTGCTTCGCTTTCCCATTATAATATTGGCCGGTTTTTGGGGTTATTACGGTATAATGCTGGCCCTTTGTATACTGATCATCCATTTATTGCGCCAAACAAGCCTGGGCGCGCCTTATATGGCTCCTTTTTATCCGCCTAGACTTAAAGATTTAGGGGATAGCTTAATACGTCTGCCATATCCGTTCATTATTCGAAAATCGCCAAATGCGAGAGTGGAGGATCCGGATTATTCAACAATGCATGTAAATCTTAAAGGCGGCAAGAAGGTGAAAAAGTGAAGAACAAGCTTCAAATCAGTACTGCTCAGACGTTCAATGCCCCTCTTCTCTTTTTCGTAATTTGTTCCGCTCAAATTGGTGTAGGAATTCATGGGTTTCAAAGCATCCTCTATAAAAATGCAAAACAGGACGCTTGGATTTCCATCATTATTAGTTTCGCTGCAGCACATCTCATTGTCTTTATTATTTTTAAAACGCTGGAATTATACGAATCAAATGATCTTTATGGAATAAACCTTGATTTATTCGGCAAATATTTAGGCAATATTATCAATTTGATTTTTATTGTTTATTTGGGAGTAGCCTTTTTTGCAATTATTGTAAACTATTCGGAAGTCATTAATACATGGGTATTTCCGAGCTTAAGTCCGTCATTTATCACTATTACACTGCTTATATCTGTAAGCTATGCTTTAACTGGCGGACTGCGGGTAATAATAGGGGTTTGCTTTTTCAGCTTTTTTTTAAGCCTTTGGATTTTAATCGTACTAATATTTCCGGTGGAATATTCGAATATAAATTACTTGCTTCCTGTATTCGACAATGATTTTATAAGCCTCCTGAAGGGGGCATATTATATGACTTTTACAATTGTAGGTTTTGAAGTATTATATGTCATTTATCCTTACGTCAAGGAAAAGAATAAAGCGAAAAAATATGTCCACTTAGGCTTGCTGTTTACACTGGCTATTTATTTGTTTGTCATGTTAATTACGTTAACTTTTTTTAGTGGCGAACAGCTTGAGAAAACGATCTGGGCAACATTAACATTGTTCAGCATTATTCGTCTGCCGTTTCTTGAACGGATCGAGCTTATTACTATTTGTTACTGGATGATGATTATATTGCCGAACCTTTGTTTATTTGCATGGTCTGCTTATCGGGGAATCGACCGAATATTTAAAATTTCCGTAAAGAAATTTATTTTTAGTCTGTCGCTCCTTGTATTTATAGGCTCCCTGCTTTTAAAATCGCGGGTCGATATTAATTCATTCAACAACTATTTTGGGAATTTTGCATTCTGTATGGTTTTTATTTACCCTTTCTTAATATATTTCATTGCTCTCATAAAGAGAAAAGTCTTTAAACGGCAGTCTTGAAGGGAATGAATGAGATGATTACGTTCAAAAAACTAGTTTTGCTGATCACATGCACCATTGTATTAGTTGGTTGTGCAGAACAGAAAATTCTTGAAAGGATCAGTTTAACGACACTGGTAGGGTATGATTCAGGAGATGATGATAAGCTGGCCGTCACTGCCGTTATCCGACAAATTAATCCGGATTTAGAAAGTAAAATTGAATTGCAATCAGCAACTGCAAAAACAAGCAAGGGAGCTCGTGCAAAAATTGATTTAAAAACATCGAAGAGAATAGGCTCAGGACAATTACGGGTTGTGCTATTCGGTGAGGAACTGGCAAAATCCGGTTTAGATGATAATATTCATATTTTAAAAATGAATTCCGAAATAAGCAATGCAACATATTTGGCTATTGTAGAAGGAGATATGAACACACTATTGGAGTATAAGTATGAAAATATAACAGATCTAGGGCAACATATTTATCAATTAATCAAGCATAATATTGAACAACAATATATTGTTTCATCGACACTTCATGAAGTCAACAGAGATAAACTTTCATTTTTAGCTAATTATGCAATGCCGGTATTAAAAAAAGAAGGGGACAATATTGAAATTTCACGTATTGCTTTTTTTAATAAAGGGAAAATAGTAGGAAGTCTTCCAGCGAAGGATTCCATATATATATTGATGGTTCAAGGGAAGACTCATAACGGAACACTTGAATTGGAGATACCAATAACAACATTGGAGGAATCTTCATCGAATTCTTCGGAAGAACTGCCAATAGTAATCGACTCCATTAATTCAAAGCGGACCATTAAGTTAGCAGATTCGGCAGTACCAGAGTTCAATTTAACAATCACAATTGAATGCCGGTTATTGGAGGTCGATTCAGATGTAAATATGGATGAGGCGAGCCTTTTTCAAAAACTTGAAAAGGAAATCAATAAGGAAATTGAAAGTGAAATTAACCGGATTATACAATTTAGCCATGACATCGATACCGATATACTCAAATTTGGCGAGTATTACAAAGCACAAAATCGAAAAGCGGATATCGATAAAGAGAAATGGGAGGAGATGTTTTCGGAAATGAAAGTAAATGTTACAGTAAAGACGGAAATTATCCGTGATGGCGTGTTTCAATGATATCTTTATAGTGAAAAACTAAACATCATCCTTTAGAAACAATAAGCTGATGTTCCTGTCATGCATTATAATGAAAGGTGGATTTGCCTTTACGATGGCATTTCTGCCTTTTTGCATTCATAAAATATTCAAACTATAGCTGGAAAGGGGTCTATATATGATTTGGCTTGTTTTTGTTGTGTTGTTTTTATTTTTAGGCTTTGCTGTACATAAGCTGAAGTGGCATTTTTTAATTTCAGGCTATAATACAATGCCGAAAGAGCAAAAGAAAAATGTCGATGTAGAGAAGTTGGGAAAGGCGGTCGGCATATATGCGTATTTTATGTCGGTGCTATTTGCATTGATGGCGCTTGCGCACATGCTCGAATACTCGCAGCTGATTTTGCCCTTCATAATCATTGTAATTGTAGCGACCATCGTGTTAATTATAAAAACACAAAAGTATAATCACAATTTATTCGACGAAAAGGGTAAATGGAAGCAAGGGGCTGGTAAGCATTTGAAAAAGCCTGCTATTATTTTAACGATTTCTCTTGCGGCAGTGGCTATCATTATTTATTTCGCCAATGAACGAGCGAAAATCGAAGCAACAGAGGAGGGGCTGGAAATCGGCGGGATGTACGGGGATACATATCATTGGGCGGAAATGGAGCAGGTCATGCTTGTCGACCACTTACCCGACATTGCGATGCGCACAAACGGTTCGGCAATAGGCTCCATGCTGCAAGGGCATTTCAAATTCGAAAATGGGGAAAAAGCGAAACTGTTCATCGATAAAAGCAACCCTCCGTTTGTCCGGTTTATATATGAAGACAAAACAATTATTTTCAATTTGCCATTAGAACAACAAACACGCACTATGTATGAATTAATAGTGGAAAAAACGAAACAATAAATTTGCCGAGGGGTTGAATCACCCAATATTCAACCTCTTTATTTGTTTGCAGAACTTCTGTTGGATTTTATTGCATAGTTTTTTGAAATAGCAGGCTCTTCACCAAAAGTTGGGGATGACAAAACTTCATGCCAAGGCGAGTTGATTGGAATGGAGGGGAGGCGACTCCAGCGGGAACAGCACGAGGGAGAGACTACAGGCTCGAGCCGTGCCCGCGGAAAGCGTCCGACCCGCAATGGAAATCAACCCCATGTTATGGTGATGAACCAAATAGCATCAAAAAATAATAATAAAATCCTTTTGAATTATAAAAATAAAATATTTCGCTCTTCACCAAATGTAGGGGATGACAAAATTAAATTTCCAAAAGGGCTAGTTTTAACGGGAGGTAAATTCTCGTATTGGCTGAATTTCTGTTGTATTCATAAATTTGTGGATTGTGCATAATTATTTAACAATTTAATTAATTATAAAAATTTATAATAATTCGCTTGATTTAATAAATATGCATATGTATAATGAAAAACATCAGAAAGCTTACAGAGGTGGGTCATATATGAAATTGTTAGAAGAGGTGCAATTAAAGCCCGTTGAAAGTTTGAAAGGAAAAGACTTATTAACATTGCTTGATTATACAAGCGAGGAAGTACAGCAGTTGCTTCAGCTTGCTACACAGTTAAAGACAATTACAAAAGCGGGTAAATGTCCGCGTCTATTGGAAGGAAAGACGCTTGGCATGATTTTCGAAAAAAGCTCGACGCGTACACGTGTATCATTCGAAGTTGGGATGCAGCAGCTTGGAGGCTATGGGATGTATATGAATGCACGCGATATGCAAATCGGCCGCGGAGAACCAATTTCCGATACCGGGCAAGTGTTGTCAGGCTATTTGGATGGCATTATGATTCGTGCAAATTCCCATACGATGGTGGAAGAGTTGGCAGAATATGCAACAATTCCAGTAATAAATGGTTTAACGGATCTGGATCATCCTTGCCAGGCATTAGCGGACCTTGAAACAATTGCAGAAAACAAAGGCGAGCTAAAAGGATTAAAAATCGCATACATTGGAGATGGCAATAACGTGGCACATGCTTTAATCGCGGCAGCCGCGCATGTTGGTATGCATGTAGCTGTGGCAACCCCGGCAGGCTATGAATGCGACGTAAATATCATTGAAAAAGCTCAATTCATCGCTGCTCAAAACGGGAGTACTGTTTTTGTGACGAATGATCCAGTTGAGGCTGTAATGAATGCTGATGCAGTGTATTCAGATGTTTGGACATCAATGGGGCAGGAAGAGGAAACGGAAAAACGCCTTAAAGACTTTGCCGGCTACCAAATTAACGATGAATTAGTGGCATATGCTAAACCGGACTATATGTTCCTGCATTGCTTACCGGCACACCGTGAGGAAGAAGTTGCGACATCAGTTATTGATGGACCAAATTCTTATATATTTGAGCAGGCGGAAAATCGTCTGCATGCTCAAAAAGCTGTTTTAGTATCTTTATTAGCGTAAAGATCGAGTAGGTGGCATGTACTGCGGGTTGCGGTCGCCTCTATTCCACATACAGAGTTTGCTTGCAGGAAGAGCGGGCAAATGATGTAGTAGGAAGCATGAATATGAACGGGAGACGCTGTGACGATTCATGATGGACTACAAGTGATGTCTGTATTCAAGATGGAATGCTCCATCACCACATAGAAAAAGCAATCCGGGAGACGCTGGATTGCTTTTTTCCTTTATAGTGAACCGCCTGTAGCTTAACTGACAAATTGCTGTGCCAGTTTTTGCGTAAATTCCTCGCGTTCATTTTCAGTCGCAACATTCCACCATTTTTCCAGAAATACACCGAGCCCAGGTAATAAATGCTCCTCGCCGCGGGCAATGGCGTCATTGACGATGTCTTGAAATTCCGCTGCATCGGAGCCCATCACATTTGCCGTAATTGCTTGTCGAATTTGAAAATCCATAAGAAACCTCCTTTTCCCATACTTTGTACTAAATAATCTACTTTATACATCGCATTGTGGTATTGATTACAAAATATTTATGATAAAATAAAATTTCGAGTACTTAAAAAGGACGGGAATTTATGAAACGAATTGAATCAGCGCAAAACGCCTTAGTTAAACATTGGAAAAAGCTTGCTACACAGCGAAAGGAACGCGAAAAGACAGGGGAATATATTGTGGAAGGTTTCCACTTAGTAGAAGAAGCATTAAAACATAAAGATCAAATTGTACAAATAATTGTGCGTGATGGTGTTGATTTACCATTATTATGGGCGATTGATGATGTTGTATTCGTACATGTGAATGATGCAGTAGCTAAGGAAATTGCAGAAACCGAAAATTCCCAAGGCGTATTTGCCCATTGCAAACAGCGCCACATTCCGGAAGATGAGCAATATGACTGGCGTAAAGTGCTATTGGTCGATGCTGTACAAGATCCGGGGAATATCGGCACAATGATCCGCACTGCTGATGCAGCAGGAATTGATGCAGTAATATTAGGAAAAGGAAGTGTGGATGCCTTTAATCCGAAGGCTTTGCGCTCCGCTCAAGGCTCGCATTTCCACATTCCAGTCATTCGAGGGGATTTAGTGGAATGGGTGGAAAATCTTCAGGCAGATGGCATACGCGTATATGGGACATCATTGGAACAATCGGTTAATTACAAAGAGATTCAACCAAGCGATTCATTTGCGTTAATCGTTGGAAATGAAGGTAGCGGCATAAATCCGCAAATTTTGGCGAAAACGGATCAAAACATCATTATTCCGATTTTTGGCGGGGCAGAATCATTGAATGTCTCTGTTGCAACAGGGATTTTATTATATGCGTTTATAAAATAAATGAAGCGGGAAATCGCAGCTGGGGGCTTTCCGAAAAGAATCGATGAAATCGATCTTTTCGTGAAGGCCTTCTTGTTTATAATAGTTTTTTGGTGAAGGTCAAAATTTTGGTGTAAAAAATCATATTTTCATTTGCACCGAATTTTAGGGATTCCTTACTGGATAGCTTCTTTCTTTTTGGTAATTGAAACCAGTTATTTGTAAATAAAAACCATAAAATGCAACATATAAATGTTTCTGACTAGTCGCAAAAAAATAACTTTAACGAGTTCATAGAAATGTCATTTTTGAAATGGGGTTTTTAATTGCTCGTAATTGCGCAGTTTTCCTGTGTTTGTCGTCATTATTTTAAAATACTAAAAAATATAATCGCGAAAATAGTAAGAAACAAGGCTTTTTTCCAATTAGATGTTTTGACACTTATTTGATGTTTAACTAAAATCGAAGTTGGTTAGACAAGTGCCCGGTGTTTGTCAATATAGTTGTCGCATCAAGCTACTTAACTTTTCTATCAAAATCAAAATCTGTTCTATTAAAATCC
>NZ_JBQCJW010000026.1:0-49654 GCF_051967575.1 Solibacillus silvestris | reverse complement strand
AACGAGACTGGTAGTTGTACCCGTAAAAAACTGTTAATTGAAATGAAAGCCCAAAATTAAAAAGACAGATCTTCAGCGCTCGCTGCAAAAGTGGTGGAACGTTTACTTTTGCGTCGGATCCTCCAATGTCTGTCGGAGTTGAACGGGCGGTTTAGCGCTTTTGTTCTTTTGAAAGAAAATAATAATTTTGATTTTGTGGATAACTTTATAGCAACCTGTTGAAAAATCGTGACTAAATTGTGGGTAACTGGAGTGAAAGTGGATAACTTTGTGGATAAATAGTATATGTGGATAATATTTCTCGTTTTATTGACAAAAAAGCTAAGTTTTTGTATAGTACATTACAACACTGATGTACTGGATTGCTTAGAAAGGGGAATCTCTTTGAATTTTAATGCACAAAGCACGACGCCCATTTATATACAAATTGCAGAATGGCTTGAAAATGAAATATTGGCTGACCGGTTGCTGCCTGATGGGAAGGTATATTCACAATACCAGCTTGCTGAAATTTTTAATATTAACCCAGCAACAGCAGGGAAGGGTCTTGCGATTTTAGTGGAAAAAGAAATTTTATATAAAAAGAGGGGACTTGGCATGTTTGTCATAGCAGACGCAAAACAGCGGATTTTAACAACACGCCGTAGTGAAACATTAACGAAGATGGCGAATGAAATTGTGCAGGAAGCGAAGCGTTTAGGTGTTTTGGACGAAGATTTAATTGAACTGATAAAGCATATTCAAAAGGAGGGGTGAGCGAATGATTATGTGCGAAAATTTGGAGAAGCGGTATGGCAAGAAAACGGTTTTAACAAAAGTATCTTTTCAAATTGATGAGCCGAAAATTATCGGGCTTATCGGTCGAAATGGTGTCGGAAAGTCGACACTGCTGAAAATTTTAGCCGGTCATGTAAAAGTATCAAGCGGAAAGGCGGAAGTCGTCGGCAAAAAGCCATTCCAAAACTTAACCGTAGCCGCAAATGCAATTTTCATAGAAGATGCGATAACATTTCCGTCTGTTTTAACATTAAAGGAAATTCTTGAATCGGCGAAAAGCTTCTATGTGAACTTTGCGACAGAACTTGCGTTTGAATTATTGCGCTTCGCTGAAATTTCGGAGAGGAATTATCATTACCAGCTATCGAAAGGGCAAAAGGCGGTATTTAATCTCGTTTACGGTTTAGCAAGCCGCTGTGCAATTACACTGTTGGATGAGCCGATGAATGGGATGGATGAAACGATCCGTGATGATATGTACCGCGTTATTTTAAAAGATTACATCGCTTATCCGCGCGTTATGATTATTTCCAGCCATTATTTACATGAGATGGAGCACTTAGTCGAAGAGATTTTGCTGTTGCATAAAGGGACGGTTGAGCTGTTTGCACCAGTAGATGAGGTGCAGCAGCTCGCCGTAAAGCTTGTCGGGCAAAAAGTTCATATCGAGCCATATTTGGCAAATTACAATGTGCTGGCAAAGCGCGAAAATGGTCCGATTTATGAAGTCATCGTAGGCGCAAACGAGTTGCCGCTTCCTGACAATGTACGCATGCAGTCACTTTCGGCAAGCGATATGTGTAAAGTACTAACGGGCATAAAGGAGGGATCGATTGATGATATTTATCGTAAAAGTGAATCCGGCGCGCAATATTTATGAGCAAGTGAAGTGGAAGTGCAAAGCGTATAGCTCGATGTTTAGCACGGTGCTCATTGTGCATATGCTGCTTGCGCTGCTTTCCGGTGGACATACCGGTTCGATGGGAATGGGGCGAGGCTTTGTCAATTACCGCGAACAATATTATTCAATGGACCCCTTATTTATTTATAGTGTAATAATGATGCTGTTCATCGGATGGATGCTTGCTTCAAAGGTGCTGACCCGCGATAATTTTTCGATCGTTGCGACAAACCGCACAGAAATCATTTCCACATGGCTATTTCTTGTAGTGCACGCTGTATTTACATTATTTTCAGCGATTTGCACATTAAGCATTTCTGTTTTCATTGACATAGTAAGAACAGGAGATATATTAATGCTTCATAGTTCAGATGTCTCGATTATTTCACTTGCAGGTTTCGTCGTATGTATACTGCTTGCGGCATCTGTCGGTTATTTTTTGCATGTAGTATTCGATTTTTCCAAAGTGGTCTTTGTGCTGTTGGGCGCTGCAATTTTTTTGCTCATCCGTCAATATACAATTGATGTATGGGAAATGCTTTTTGGCAGTAGCTCGGTGCAGATTTTAGGGCGCAGCGTAATGTATATGGCAATATTATGGGGGCTTGTTCTTCTTATTCGCCAGCAAAGAGAGGTGATGCGATCATGATTGTCGGAGCACTCGCTTTTACAATTATATCGATTTTAGGCATTGTATTGACAAGTTTGGTCATTACGAGAATTCGCATCTGGAAGCCGAAGCGGACTTTTTGGTTTGCGGCTGTCTACTTTGCTTGCGGGATTGCAGCGTTTATGTATTTGCTGTTTGTATCTGGTAATGTAGAAAAGGTGGAGTCTCATAAAGTTTTACAGCAACAGCTTGAAGAAAATGAGCAGCTGATGGCAGATTTGAAAGTCCGGAAATTCGATAGCCTGAAAAAAGAGCACCTGAAGTTTACAGAAACATTTGAGGCAAAAGAAGAAACTGTCGAAATCGTCCGCAATGACAACAGCTATTATTTGCCTGTTGTCATCTCATGGAATGATTCACCGGATAATAAAATTGTTGCTTCATATTATGAAACGCCGCTTTATTTAAACCGAGTAAATATTGCTCCGTTTGTTGAGTCACCGAAGATTGAATTTAAGGAAAACAAACTTTACATTCTCGAATCCGAAACGGAAGTAACAGCTAAATCAATGTACCTTTCAATCGATTTATTAAATCCGGAAAGTTTCCCTCGCAGTGATGATCGACTCAACGATTTAATCGCTCGGCGGATTTTACACTTGAATGTTCCGAAGCACTTCAATATTATTGATAACGGTGGGTGGTATTGGTAACTGCCCAAAACTTTCAATGAATTGAGCGAATACGTTGAAAAAGATATTAAAATTGATCATTTTTGTAGCAGCTGTCTATGTATTTTTATATGTCAACAACAATTGGCTTGTGACGACGGAGCATATTCACGAATCAGAGAAAATCCCCGCAAATTTTGACGGCTACCGCATAACACAGGTGACCGATTTGCATGATGCGACATTTGGGGAAGACCAATCACGTTTAGTGGAAAAAGTACGGGCTACCAATCCAGATGCGATTTTCATTACAGGTGATTTAGTAGATAGTAGACGCTATGACTTGGAAAATAGCTTGCAGGCTGTTCGCCAGTTTGTCGATATTGCGGATGTTTATTACGTGCTCGGAAATCACGAGGTTGCGCTAAACTTAACAGAAGAGATTTATGCGGCGCTTACGGATTCAGGAGTGCACGTGTTGCCGAATGATGCAATAATTTTAGAGCGTGATGGGGAACGTATCGTTATTGCCGGTATCGAGGATCCGTTAATGGGGCAATCTGTAGAGCAGTCAATCGATCAAGCGATGGAAAATGTCAAAACCGATTTATTCACTATATTGTTATCGCATCGTCCTGAGCAGTTTGAGGCATATGTCGAGAAGCATATGGATTTAGTGCTGACTGGCCATGCGCATGGCGGCCAAATTCGTTTGCCATTTGTCGGAGGGCTTGTAGCACCGTCGCAAGGTTTTATGCCAAAATATTCAGCAGGCATATTTGAAGAACAGCAAACAAAAATGATTATAAGCAGAGGTTTAGGGAACAGCTTGTTTCCTTATCGAATTTTTAATTTACCGGAAATATATGTCGTGGAACTAAATAAAGTACAATAAAAAACGTCGCAAATGTGACGTTTTTTTGTTGAATTCAATCCTGTATTTACTTCCTACTATTATTTATATATGATGAAACGAGTATACAATTACTAGAAATTTTATAGACTAAAAATAACTGTTTACTAGAAATTTTGCGGGATTTTATATCTATCTCTGGAGGGGAAGAAATGAAAAACAAGGGGATTGGTGCGAAGTTAACTGTATCGATCATTGTATTATTAACGTTGACTTGTGCGGTGTTAGGTGTATCGAGTTACTACAATAGCTATAATTCGCTGGAAATCCAAATCCGCGATAACCTGCAATCAAAGGCAGAGGATGTATCACACTACATCGAGGAATTTTTTAAGCGGACAAATGCAGAAGTACAAGCAATCGCAGAACAGCCAGCTATTCAAAACATGGATTTTACAGAGCAAAAAGCCTATTTGAATAAACGTTTAGCGGAAAGTGAAGACTATTTAAGCTTTGGAATCGTTGATGCAAGCGGGGTTGCCCATTACTTAGATGATACAACTACCGATTTAGCGGATCGCGAATACATAAAAACGGCATTCGAAGGCAAGACGACAATGTCCGATACGATTATTAGTCGTGTAACGAATGAGCCCGTCATCATGATTGCCACACCGATTAATAATACAGCTACAGGCGAAAAGGTATTATTGCTGGCGCGCATGGACGGGTATTTCCTGTCATCAGTATTGGAGGATATTGTCGTTGGTGAAACGGGATATGCCTATTTGGTGAACGCAGATGGGACCATTCAAGCACATCCCAAAGAAACATATGTAAAAGACCAGATGAACTTTTTGACGCAGGCAAAGGAATCCGGCAAAATGACAGGTGAAGCGTCTGCGATAGAGGAAATTATTAAAAATGAGGAAGGCTTTTTTGAATTCAAGCATTCCGATGGCGATAACCGTTTTCTTGGCTATCATAAATTGAATAATGGATGGTCAATAGGGATTATGGCGAAAGAAAAAGAGATGTTCATCAGCTTAATGAAGATGCGTATCATTTTAACGATTTCCACATTCAGTGTGCTATTTATCGGACTAATCATCGCCTTCTTCTTATCAAATAGTATTAGCCGTCCGATTCGCGAAGTTGTAAAGGTAAGTGAATTTATCGGGCAAGGCGATTTCACGCATAAGCCAAATGAGCGTCATCAAAAACGTCAAGATGAATTGGGCATATTGTCGCGTTCTTTATCAAAAGTTGTAGATAATATGCGGATAATGATTACAAAAGTTCAAACAAACTCCATCAATGTAAGTGAAGCTTCCTGTGAATTGATGGGCGATGTGAACAAAGTGACGGAAAATGCCAAAATCATTTCGCAAGCGATTGGAGAAGTGGACCGCGGTTCTGATAGCCAAGCGCAAGTAGCTGAAGAAAGCGCAGAAACGATGGGGCAAATGGCTATGGGAATCCAGCAAGTGGCAGAAGTCGCAAGCACAGTTTCTCAGCATACGGATTTCATTGAAACAAAAGTTCGCGACGGCTATGAGGCAGTCCATCATTCAATCGCTAAAATGAATGCCATCCAATCGGGGACAGAAATGGAATTGGAAGTCATTCATAAGCTAAAGCAGGAGTCATTGGAAATCGGTCTTATTTCAAAGATGATTACCGATATATCAGATCAGACAAATTTACTGGCGTTGAATGCTTCAATCGAGGCTGCCCGTGCTGGGGAGGCAGGGCAAGGGTTTGCGGTCGTAGCCGGAGAAGTTCGTAAGCTTTCCGAGCAGACGGCAGACTCGGCGGCAAAAATCAATATGTTGATTCAGAAAGTCCAGCACTATACGGTGGAAGCGGTTCAAGCAGCGGAATCAGGCGAGGAAAATGTCGCACAAGGTTTACAATCGATCCAGCAACTAGAAGAGCGCTTCAGTGAAATTGTCGAAGCCGTTTCACGAATTGCAATTGAGATTGAAGGGTTAAGCGGCTCCGCACAAGAAATGAGCGCAAATACCGAGGAAGTATCGGCATCGATCGAAGAAATGTCAGCTTCGGTTACATCGGCGGCAGGCTATGTGAAAGATGTGGCACACTCCGCATCGGGCCAGCTGCAAACAGTGGACGAAATGGCACGCCAGGCGGAACTATTATCTGAAATGGCAAGTGAGCTGCAAATCGCGATTAAACAGTTCAAGCTATAAGTATGTGCAGTGGTGCAATCGGTCCTGATTGTGCCACTGCTTTTTAATGTATATGTTTTATAGTAAGTGATGGAGTTTTTCTAATATGTTCAAAAACAGGATCTACATGTTCCAAAAAAGGTTCAGCATTGTTAAATAAAGCCACCCATTGTTCAAAATAAACAGCAATATGCGTCCAATATATGCCTATTAAGCAAACAACGAAACGCGTTGCTCCATCTAGAAAAGCGCAAAATATTCGTCAGCTTCTTCAGAGTATCGTAAAATAAAGAAAACAGATTTTAGGAGTATGCAAAATGGAAGGGATTATTACACTTATTGCGATGCTGGGTATTATCGCAGTGGTTGTGCGCTTTATGCCGAAAAAAGGCGTGAACTATATTACGCCAAAAGAATTACAGCCACTTTTAGACGATGGCCAGTATGTATTTATAGATGTTCGCACACAAAAGGAATACAAAGAGGCACATATACCGCAATTTATAAACCGTCCGCTCGGAACATATTTAGGGGATTTGCCGAAAGACCAGTCCATTGTCGTCATTTGCCAAAGTGGCGTACGGAGCAATAAGGCATGCAAGGAACTCGTAAAGCTCGGCTATTCAAATGTAACAAATGTCCGCCGCGGGATGAATGGACTGCGCGCTGCATAGCGAAACAAAGAGAAGATAGGAAAGGGCAGCCTCTCCAGTCTTCTCTTTATTTTTAGTCAACCGCTTTTTTCATCGCTTCCAGCAGTGCTTCAGCTGCAATGATTTTTTCTCCGCCACCTTGCACGAGCGCCTCGCTTCCGCCGCCTTTTCCGTTCAGTAGCGGTAAAGCAACAGCGGCAACATCTTTCATCGATTTCTTTTGCGCACTGCCCCTTGCTGCTACAAACTGTAGCTTATCTTCATTGTTTGCAACGAGAAGGGCAATTGCTCCATCATTTTGCTGTGCAATAAACCGCCCCAGCTTTTGTAAACTTTGAATAGACCGGTTTTCGAAAGTTGCTGCTGCAATCGTTTCTTTCGCCAATTCTTTTGCCTCAAATTCCAGTAGTGCATCTTGTGCCTCGGTCAAGTTCTTCTCGGTTTGTTTTGCTGCTTTCGCGAATTTGCGCAATGCGCCAGCTGCCTCTTCCTCTGGTGCGCTCAATTGACGGGCAACATCACTTAATACATTTTTGCGCATCGCCAGCTGCTGTAATACACGATTGCCACAGACAAAATGCACACGGATTTGCTGTTTCATTTTTTCTGTAGCTAAAATTTTAATTAGCCCGACTTGACCAGTAGAGGTCGGATGCGTGCCACCACATCCGTTGTAGTCATAGTCTGGAATAATGACTAAACGAATATCCTCATCCACTGTTACATCTTTCCGTAAATGATAATGCGCTAATTCATCTTTTGTAACCCATTTCGTTTCGATAGGGCGATTTTCTAAAATAATTTCATTTGCGCGTTTTTCAGCGGCGATCAATTGTTCTTCCGATACTTCGCCAATATTTAAATCAATCGTTACAAGCTCTGTACCTAAATGGAAGCTTATGGTCGGAATATTAAAGAGCTCCACAAAAGCAGCAGTCAATATATGCTGTCCGGCATGTTGCTGCATATGGTCGAAACGGCGCGTCCAATCGAGCTTACCGACAATTTCCCCGGAAATATTCGACACGTCGTCTAACGTATAATGGCGAATTTCGTCGCCAACTTTCTCGACATCGATAATTTTGAGATCATGAATCCATCCAGTGTCATGAGGTTGTCCACCACCTGTTGGATAAAATGCCGTATTGTTTAACACGATGAAATTGCGTGTTTCCTCTATGCCTGTTTTCACTGCTTGTGCTTTGAATTCTTTCATCATCGCATCTTCATAATAAAACAAATTTTTCAAAGTCCATCACTCCTTAAATCTAGTTTGTCATATGGAAACGTTGCTGTCACGGTAAAAAATCAATTAAGCCTCGGCTAGCCAGAGACCAAATCTTTTAGAGATTAGGCCGATAGGATGTGGGTCAGTCAGTTGCTGCCACAAAATATGATGTTTTTAAGCTTGTTTCTTCTCATTCAGCGAGCATGCGGGAAAACCGCTGAATGAACATAAATAACTGTTATTTGACGAGCCGGAATTTTCGTTTATGATGAAATAGAAGGATTTCCCGGAAGGAGTACGAATATGAATATTACACAGTTTTCAATTGAGGAAATTTTAGACCCGACAAATATTATTGAAGGTAAGCGATTCGAGTTTTTGTTAGATGTGGAAGTAGATGAGGATGATGAGCTGTATTCTGCAGCAGGCTTGGAAATCCGTGTAATCGTTGGTGTGATCGAAAAAGACGTGCGCATTGTAAATTACTTCATTATTGATAAATCAAATAATGAATTTTTGGATTTCGCGCTGGAAGAAGATGAGGAAGCGATGGTTTTAGCATTTTGCAAAGAGGAATTATTCGCAGATTCCAACGAAACAGAAATACAATAAGTTTTAGGGAGTATAAGTTTAGACCCGATTTAATTTAGTGTGCGTGCCACCAACATAGTAAGTAAGGTAATGCATCCCAAAAGTTAGAGCAAAAATCTGGCTTTTGAGATGCTTTTTATATAATGATACTATTTACATTATTTGTAAAGTAGTGATATAATTATACTTGTTAGTAATAAAGTTTTAGATAAAAGATTGTTCGTAAAAGATCATTTTGGAAGGAGGGGCAACAGATAAATAGACTAGAATCCGCTCTATTCAATTCATTGAATCAAGAGCATTATTCAATGCTTGAACGAGAAAAGCTAAAGTTCGGTATTCAAATCATTTTATCTGAGTTTTACAAGCTGCTGCTCATCTATTTATTGGCGTTTTTGCTAGATTGCATTTTTCCGACTTTCATTATACATCTTACCTTCTTTCTTTTACGGCAAGTGTGTTTAGGCTACCACTTCAGCAATTTATATATATGCCTTGTTTGGAGTGCGATTGCATTTCCCGTAGCCGCCGATTATTTAGCTGATTTGACTATAGTTTTACCAGTTATCTATTTATATATAGGTACTAGTATTCTATTGCTGCTAGTTTATACACTTGCGCCGAAAGGAACGGGAAACCAGCCGGTCATTAATCAAACACACCGAAGTCATTTGCGAAAGAAAATGAACATCCGGTTATTATTGATTATTGGAGCATTTTGCCTTAGTCCACTAAAAATAAAAGCTTTCATTGCTTATGGGATTTTATTAGAAACAGTTATGTTGATTGTACAAACATTAAAAGGAGAGGGTCACAAATGAATAAGGAGAAGAAATCGTTTAACATTAAGTTTTTCGCATCAAAACTAGCGGCAATTGTAGTAGCGGTGGGTGGTACGGCAACCGTTACAGGATGCACGACAATATTCCATGAGAAGAAGGTTCCAACCCAGCTGTTAGAAAATCACCCATTCGCTTCAAAAGAATAATTTAATATGGAGTAGAGCAATGAAGCTTTTATTTTTAATTATAGAGTTTATTTTAATATTTTGGGCCGTGACCTATATTGCGCAAATAAAAATTAATAGTAAGCATATTTTAGTTTATGTTTTAATGATTATTTGTCCGACTTCCCTTATTTATCTTTTAGTTGGTCAGTGGCAGGGGATTATTTTCATTATTACCAGCGTTTTCATTTACTTTTACTGGGTATCTAAGAGATTCATTACCCTTATATATATATGTTTTGTCGTGATTATTGGTATTTTGACAGATAATATTACACAATATGCGATGGAAATCATACCATTTCATTTTCTGCCGAATATGGTGGAGCAATATTGCATTTTTATTGTGTTATTTATAACGGCTGTCATCATTTATCAATTTGCGACAAAAAAGATTTTTGAATGGTTTAGCCAAATGAAGGGCGCCTATATATTGATCCTCTTTATAGCGTTTGTAACGATGAGCACCTTCTATATCAATATTTACTTGACCGAATATTTTTCACAAGATAATCTGCTGAAATTTAATATTATTTCGCAGATTATCTATTTCGCGATCATGCTTTTTGTTGTTTACTTGACAAGCAAAAACATAAAAAAGGAAAACGGCATCCAAAAAATCAAGTTTGAAACCGAGCAGTTCACGGACTATATGCATTCACTGGAACTAATCAATAATGATATGCAGAAGTTTCGCCATGATCATGTGAACATCCTATTCACGATGCAGGGCTATATAGAGATGGATGATTTTGAAGGGCTGAAGAACTATTTCAAAAAGCATATTTTCACAGCCGAAGAAGATACATTAAAAAGAAATGAGCAGCTATCGAATTTATCAAAGCTGCACATTACCGGAATTAAAGGGCTGATATTAGCGAAGACGCTGCAAGCTGAAAAAGAGGGAGTGGCAGTCGATCTTGAAATAGCTGACGAAATCGATGAAATCAATATGAATGTAATTGATATCGCCAGAATTTTGGGGATTCTTTTAGATAATGCGATTGAAGCGAATAATCAGCTGGATTCGCAAAAAGAAGTTGCAATCGCTTTTTATAAGAGCGATTCGGATTCCTTAATGATTATTGTCGAGAATACTATGGCCGACGAGTCGGTGGATTTAGAGCAGATTTTTGCAGAAGGCTATTCAACAAAGGGGGAAAACCGCGGTAAAGGATTAAACAACGTTAAAACCATTCTGAATAGTTATCCGAATGTAACATTAAATACAAATGTGACAGACAGATTGTTTACCCAAATTCTCGTAATCGAATAGGTGAATCATGAAGTTTATCATTTTGGGGATAAATCAAAAGAACATATCATTTATATACGATTGTGTAAAAGCGAAAAGCCATATCCATTCCTGAATAATTGATTGTGCAGCTAAATACGAGGCGGGATATTCTGTTAAATTTGAGGATTGAATTTTGCCGATTGACGATTATAATGCTGAAATTGAGGATTAAAAGTGCGATTGAGGATTATACCATACCAAGTGAGGATTAAGTGAACCATAGTGAAGATTATTTTGTACATAGCGGGGATTATCTTTCTTATATTGAGGATTAAATTTCCCCAGGCCAGCCGACTAAGCATAGCGTAAATAGTATTTAGAGGATTTTTACGCAAAAGTTGGTTCACCACCAAAAGTTGGGGATGACAAAACTTCATGTCAAGGCGAGTTGATTGGAATGGAGGGGAGGCGACTCCAGCGGGAACAGCACGAGGGAGAGACTACAGGCTCGAGCCGTGCCCGCGGAAAGCGTCCGACCCGCAATGGAAATCAACCCATGTTATGGTGATGAACCCAAAATTTTCCACTCGATCTCATTTTATACGAGATTAAGGGACTATGGCTTGATTAATTAACGCAACAGCAATTCATTGACTTCTTGCTTTTTTGGGACAGTTGGGGGAGGCAGTAAAATCCCTTTTGCGGGATTCGCATATAGTGCAGCGTCTGGTTTTGCCGCCAGGCGCTTTTATTTTTCCTAGGTTTATGCCCCTCGTGCACACTATAAAAAAAGGCAGTACAAAACTTGGTTGAAGTTTGTACTGCCAATGTTGAATTTATTAAAGGATGGAGGCTTAAATACTCATACCCAGCCGCTACTTGTTCCAAAACAGAGCTGCTGAATTCCTTGCGATCTTGGAATTCAAGCTTATCCGATCCTTTGTAGCGTGCACATTTCACCGTATGTTCGATTGGATGTTTCTGTTAAAAAGATGAACCGGTTAACTTATTGGAATTTTAAAGAGTGCTTCAATAAGCGTTGTTTGCTTCAAATAATCGCTCAAGTGTTACTTCCTGAAGTTTGCCTCTAAAATCATGTGAATAACAGCCAATAGAAGTTTTGCCATCAGGTAAGACGATTTTGCATGGATAATACTTTACATAGTCTTTTTCTTGTAATGTAGAATGAGCCAGTACAAGAGAAGCTAGGACCTCAGCAAGTCCCTCGTAACCACGTGTATTTTGTTTCACCCATTTATCACCGACACGCCATTTCGATTGATCATCTCTACTAGACGTACTAATAATTCGCATAGCATCGGCAGGGATATGAATGATTTCCATATTTCTCACGTCCATTTATTTTGAGTTTCCTTTATTATATAGGTAGTTAATACTCTTTTCATCAGAAAGCTGCCGAGACGAGCCGAATGAGAAAATATCCATCGAATTTTCATTTCGCAAAGCCTTAGAGCGCTTTAATTGATATAAATATGAAATGCTTTATATGAGTTTCTTCTATTTATATTTCCTCATTAGTAGTTTAATAGTTTCATTTCAAAACATTCTACCAAGCTGCGATTGCGCCATCTGTACGTGGCTCTGTCCCGCCGTACAAAACGCCTGTCTTCTGGTCGCGCCAAATAATTTGTCCGCGTCCGAAAATCCTGCCGTCAACCGCAACATGCATGTCATGCCCCTTTCGCTGTAATTCCTGAACTAAATAGCTCGGGAAATGCGGCTCGACCTCGATTCGCTTTTCGCCCATCCATTGCCATCTCGGCATATCGAGCGCTGCTTGCGGATTGAGCGCGAAATCGATTGTATGTGTCACAACCTGGAAATGTCCTTGAGGCTGCATATAGCCGCCCATTACACCAAATGGACCGACTGCTTTGTTATCCTTCGTTAAAAAACCAGGGATAATTGTGTGAGAAACACGTTTTCCAGGCTTTAAACAGTTCGGATGATCATCATCAAAAGAGAAATCGCAGCCGCGGTTCTGAAGCGAGATGCCTGTTTCGGGAATAACGATACCTGAGCCGAAGCCCATATAATTGCTTTGGATAAAAGATACCATATTGCCGTCTGCATCGGCTGTTGCTAAGTACACAGTGCCGCCTTTTGGAATTTCAAATGGTTTCGGATCAAGCGCGGTATCGGTAATTTCCGCAAAGCGTGATTCCCCATATTCTTTTGATAATAGTGTATCGACCCCTACCGGCATTTCGAGATGTTCTGTGATAAATGCTTTGCCGTCCGTGTATGCCAGTTTCATCGCTTCGATTTGGTTATGTAATGTATCTGCATCCTGCCATTTCGCCTCTGCATGCTGAAAAATGTTAAGTGCCATTTGCGCTACAATGCCTTGCCCGTGCGGCGGAATTTCCCAAACATCATAGCCTTTATAGTGAATTTTAATTGGGTTTACCCATTCCGGCTCATAATCTGCTAAATCTTCTTTTGTAATGAAGCCGTCATGTTTTTTCATAAAGGCATCGATTTTCTCCGCGATTTCGCCTTTATAAAATGCTTCGCCATTCGTTTTTGCGATTTTTCGCAATGTATCAGCGTGGGCTGGGGAGCTCCAGATTTCCCCGATTTCCGGCATGCGTCCATCAACTGAAAATGTATCAAACCAGTGGTGAAATTCCTCTGTTGTAAGTGTTTCCCTGTATTTTTTATATGCTGTTTGCCAGCTTTGCCCGAGAGTTGGAGAAATCGGGTAGCCTTCTTCCGCATAGGAAATGGCAGGTGCCAGTACATCGGTTAACGGCAGCTTTCCGAAGCGCTTCGATAACGCTGCCCATGCTGCCGGAACACCGGGCACTGTGACAGGAATGACCCCATGCATCGGTATTTTATCAATTCCGCGCTTAGTTAATAAATCCCTGGAAATCGACTTTGCGGAACGTCCGGATGCATTTAGTCCGTGCAGCTTATCCTTCATCCATACGAGCGCAAATGCGTCACCGCCAATGCCATTCGATGTTGGTTCAACGACAGTGAGTGCCGCTGCGGTTGCGATAGCAGCATCAACCGCATTGCCGCCCTTTTTCAAAATATCAAGTCCTGCTTGTGCTGCAAGTGGCTGAGATGTTGCGACCATTCCACGATTGGCGATGACAGTGTTACGCTTACTCGGAAATGGATAATGTAAAAAGTCCATAAAAATTCCCCTTTTAATAAAAGTTATGAATATTACGATTATTTTAGTATAGAAGGGGATTTTATACAATTCAAATATTTCAAAAACCGAAATAAAATGCACCTTACTGAAAATGGCCACAGCATTATGTAGCGAGTTCGTACTTCGAAAACAGAAAAAGCTATCTAGAAATTTCTTTATTTCTAGACAGCCGTTTTATTCCGCTAATGTGCGGGCGAATATTACTTTAACAATTCATCGACCCAGCGCTGAACTTTTAAGCCTTCCTCAAATGGCACGATGAATGCTTTTTCACCTAAAAGAACTTTACGGCATGCTTCAAGCATGGAGTCAGGTGCTTCGGTTTGTGCGATTTCCCTTTCCGCCTCATATGCTTTACTCGTGTAAACTTGCGACCAGTTGCGCAATGTCACGGTTTTTTCTGTACCGAAAATTTTAAAGTCGATGCGCTCTTCTTGGCCGATACCCGCAAGTCCGTTAATTACGATTGGAATGCCGCTCGCTGTTTTTGCTAACGCTGATACACCGGTTTCACATAAAGCCGGGTTCGTTGGGTATGTCGTTTCATGTGCCAAAATATTGATATCTCCAAATAAATGATATGTCAGCTGCAAGTAATGCGGGAAAATTTCACGAATGAAGCCACCTTGCTCGCGTGAAGCAATCCATGGGTTTTGCTGCCATTTGCGCGGCCATTCCGGAAAATGGGTATGTAGCTCAATACGCTTAATATCTCCCATATCGCTCGCCAACTCCTGCTTTAACTGATGCACAGCCGTCCCGTACATTAACGGGAAATGCATCGCTGTTTTGACATTCGCAACGTTTGCCACACGTACCATCGTTTCTCCATCCGCTGCATCGTGGGCAAGTGGCTTTTCGGATAATATATGCAATCCGTGTTTTGCGATTTCCTCTGCAAGTGACGCATGGCTGACTGGCGGAGTGCCAATGTATACCCAGTCTGGCTTTAAATTTAGCAAAGCTTGCAAATCATTTGTAGTCGTTACATCGTATTTCTCTCCCAATTGCGCTGTACGCTCTTCATTCGTATCGAAAATCGCGGCAATTTCATAGTGCCCGTTTTGCAATGCTTGATTAATAATGCGCTCGCCGACTACGCCTGTGCCGATAATGCCAATAGTTGTTTTTGTCATCATAATCGTGCTCCTTAATATATCAATTATGCGTTGGGGTAATTGTGCCCTGATTCGGCTTTGCGATGCGAGGGCGCAAAAATCCCAATGCCGAATCCATAATATCCGCCACTGTTTTAATTTCTTTCAGGGGGAGTGTGAATACTCGCCTCTAAAATTAAGAGTTTTCTGATATTTAGTGTAGCATATTTTTCGGTTTTCGGAATAAAAAAAACGCAAAAACATAGTAGCCCATGCTTTTGCGTCAAAAATTAATATTTATCAACAACAACGCCTAGTGAAGAGGCTTTAATAAACGGCAAGCCCTGTAATTGTTTTAAGCCTTCTGCTGTCCCTGTTACGACAATCCCGTTAATGATTAGGTCGCTCACTGATAATTTGCCATCGTCGCCAGCGATTGTTTTATGCAAACGTTTAAACTCGCCTTGCCAGCGCGCTTTAAATTTCGTGCCTGAGCTAATCGCGCCGATAAAACGTTCTGCCGGTTCAAATGCAGGCTCCCCGTCTACATCAATTACCGAAAAACCATAAGCATCGCTTGAATGACGTAAAAGCGGTGTTTTGGAAAGAATCGTTCCATCCTCACCTTTACGATAACTGTACAAATCCTCGTCATATACATCATTCACCCATAGCCAAGTTTTTGTAATCCCTTTAGGAATAAGCGCCATCGCGTCTCTGGATGTATAGCCTTTATCAAATGATAACGCGATTTCAACGAGCTTTCCTTCAGGGATTTCATCAAGCAGCGCTAAATCGTCATTCATCTTTTCATAATCCATTTGCGGATAATAAAAGTTCATCGTACGATAACCAAAATCGTTATAGTGCACATTTTCGGTATATTCCGCGTTAAACGGCTTACCGAAATTCATCGTAGACGTTTTTCCCTGTCGTCCTAATCTTTCATCACGGAATAAGCCATAGCCGTAGCCACCTTCGCCGATATATACAATTTTGCCTTCTATGAGTTTATACTTTTTATAATGTGTTTCACCGCCTAAAATTCCCGGATATGTTTCTTGAATGCCGATAAATTCGTTCGGCCCGCTAATTGTTTGAAAATGATGAAATGAATCTTCAATAGGGTAGGCGAGTACTGGTATAAGCTTGCTGTTTGCGACAAATCCCACGATTAAAGCTGCAAATAGCACAATCACCGTAATCAGCACAGTTTTCCATGTACTTCTCCGTTTTGCCCTATTGATCGATTTCTCCATTTTTTTGATATTGAAAAGTTCGCCCATTATAGGTCCTCCCACTGTTTTTTGAGTGTTTTCCTTGCACGCTGCAAATATGTGCGAATATGATTTTCCGATACATCTAAAATCGCAGCCATCTCCTTGTATGAAAGCTCCATAAAATATTTCATCATGAGCAGCTGCTGATAAGTCGGCGACAGTCCCTGCAAAGCTTCGCGCAACTTTTCATTTTGCTCCTCAATGAGAAGAAGTTCCTCGATATTTAAGGAAGACTGAAATTTCTGCATTTCCTCATCACCTAAATAAACGGACTTCTTATTTTTGTTATACAATGTATAGTAGCGATGCAGTGCAACTTTAAAGAGCCATGCCCGCAATTTGCCTGTCTGAACTTGTGACAAGCACTCAATCGTCTTTATAATCGCTTCTTGCACGACATCCTCGGCATCTTCTTTCGTAGCCCCGATTTTTAATAAATATTTGAAAACAATATGTGCTTCCTCAAGCAAATATTGTTCCCATGCTTTGTCCATAGTTCACCAACTTCCGGATATCCATATGCTGAAAAATAAGGAGCATCTATCATGTGAAAAAAAATGAAATATGCTTTACTTATTGTAAGTTAACTTATTTATACAACTAATGAAAACCGAAAAAGTATACAAAAAGGAAAAAGCTTTTAAAAAAGGAACAAGAAGATGAGGAGTGGGTGAATGATGAAGGTTGTGATCATTGGCGGAGACGCGGCAGGCATGAGTGCGGCAATGGAAATCGTACGCAGCAATAAATCCGCGCAAATTGTCGTATTGGAAAAAGGGGATGTTTATTCTTACGGGCAATGCGGCTTGCCGTATGTGATCAATGGGAAAATTCCGCATACAGATGAACTGATTGCGCGCGATGTGGAAGAGTTCCGATCAAAATACGGCATCGATGCTCGCATTTTCCATGAAGTGACGGCAATTGATGTGAAATTGAAAAAAGTGAGCGGCTTCGATGTGAACAGCAACGAGCCGTTTGAATTTGAATATGATAAGCTGCTCATTGCAACAGGAGCCGCCCCGACAATACCGAAATTGGAAAATGCGGGATTGCAAGGCATTCATACAATAAAAACAATTCCCCAAATGAATGAATTGATGGAACAATTGCCGAATGTAAAGCATGTGACCGTTATTGGCGCAGGCTATATTGGGCTGGAAATTGTCGAAACGGTTCGAGAACGCGGATTGGACGTGCGCCTTATTCACCGCGGAAGCCGTCTTATGTCGATTTTAGACCCGGAGCTAACGCAAATCATCTACGAGAAAGCGCTGGCACAAGGTGTGGAAGTTCTTTTAAATGAAGAAACGATCGGTTTCGAAGGTACGGAATTTGTCGAAGCACTCCGTACAAAAACAGGCACATACCCTACGGAGCTAGTCATCATTGCAACAGGTGTGCGTCCGAATACACAATTTGCTCAAGGCTTTGCAAAGCTTGAAAACGGGGCATTGATCGTCAATGAAAAGATGGAGACGTCGATTGCCGATGTATATGCGGCCGGGGATTGCGCTTCGCATTATAATCGTATTAAGCAGCAAGATGATTACTTGCCGCTCGGTACAACAGCAAATAAACAAGGCCGAATTGCCGGCTTGAATATTGCTGGATTTAATCAAAAATTCCGGGGCATTGTCGGAACATCCATTTTAAAATTTTTCGATTTGCAAATCGGGATGACCGGATTGAATAATGAGGCCGCGGATAATTTAAATGAGCTTGTCGAAGCCTATGTAATGGAAGTGAATGATATTGCCGGCTATTATCCAAATGTGCGGCCGATGAAGCTGCGTATGCTGGTCGAACAGCAAAGCCGCAAGCTTGTTGGTCTGCAAATCGTAGGAAAACACGGTGTCGATAAACGGATCGATGTGTTTGCAACAGCGCTTTACAATGAGATGACTTTTGAAGAATTATTAGATTTGGATTTAGCGTATGCCCCTCCATTTAGCGGTGTATGGGACGCTGTTATGCAGGCTCCGAAACGTTACGGAAAAAAGGAATAAAACGCCGCAGGCTCCAGCTACTATTGGGAAATAGCTGGAGCCTGTTTTGTCTTTAAAAAGAGGTGTGAGTCAAATTGGTTCAAATAATTGTAAACAGTTATACGTTCGGCCATGCTAGCAGCTGAGATTGTCTGCAAAGGTGGAATCATGGAGAAGGCAAACTATTTGTTTTGAACTTATAAACACTATAGCGCAAAAATATTAATAATAGGTCCTTTTAATGTAACTGTAAATAATATGTAAAGTAGCGAGAGAGCGGCTAAACGCTTTTGTATCAAGATATTGTAGAGGTATGATGAATTTTTATTTGTCATTTTGTGATATTTATATAACAATAATATGACATGTATGACGGAAAAGGAAATTATAAAATGAGGACGCATTTCTTTGTGGAATTCATTTTGTATAAAAATATTAAAGAAAAACAAACTAATTTCATCATGTATGAGGAGGAAGAAGAATGAAAAATGATCGGCATGAAACATTTAATAAAAAGTCGAAAAATGCGCTAAGCTTGGGGAAAATGATTGAAAATACGAAGGGAAATATTGAAGAAGCCGAAATTAGCATGGAGTTCGCCTTTCCGGAAGAATTGGAGAACCTGGAGGAAAAAAATGCCCGGCGTAAAACGGCAATCGCTCAAATGGAAGAGCAGATAAGGGAAAAAAAGGCATTCCAAGCTAGAAAAGATTATTTTAAATAACAAAATAGAGCAGGAATTAATTGAATCAAAACCCCTTACCTAAAGCGTTAAATTAACAACGGTTTAGGTTTTTTCCTGTTAAATCCGCAAACAAAATAGAAAGGGAAACTTAAACAGCTAAGCACATGAACGCTTCCTGCAAACATGTTAAGATGGAAACATTATGTTTGAAGGAGTTGGTAAAAATATGGAAGTTGACGTGTTGTTTGAGGACAATCATCTTCTATTAGTAGAAAAGCCGGTTAATATTCCCGTACAGGCAGATCGAAGCGAAGACCGCGATTTGCTGACATTGCTGAAACAAAATATAAAAGTGCGCGATGAAAAGCAAGGGAATGTATATTTGGGTCTTGTACATAGGCTGGATCGCCCTGTTGGAGGGGTGATGGTATTTGCAAAAACTTCAAAATCCGCCTCGCGGTTATCCGACATGATGCGCAGGCATATTATTGAACGAAAATATGTAGCTGTTGTGCACGGATTACCGAAGAAGAAACAAGGGCAGCTCATCCACTATTTATTAAAAGATCACCGGAAAAATAAAGTATCGGTCGTTTCCTCCCATCATCCAGAAGCTAAAAAAGCAGTACTCGACTATGAGGTAATCGCGTTGCATAAAGGCTTGAGTCTCTTATCTGTAAAGCTCCACACCGGAAGGCCGCATCAAATTCGAGTCCAGCTATCCGCAATAGGTCATCCGATTTTCGGAGATCAAAAATACGGCGAATATATAAATAAGCGTGGGCAGCAGCTTGCACTTTGGGCACATATGATTCATTTTGAGCATCCCGTCCGAAAAGAGCCGATAACGGTAAATTCCTTGCCCCCGCATGAGCACCCGTGGAATATGTGGGAAGATATCTTCATCCGAAAACGAAATTCGTGAAAATATGAATGCTTGTCTAAAGCATAAGGGGAGGGGACAGGAACACTATTTGCTGTCCCCTTTGCATTATATTAGCATAATATGCCGATTCAAATTTCAATATACGAACAATAATTTAAATTGCGGAAAATGCCCATTTGCTTATAACTCATGCAAAATCCTTTCAGCAATTTTTTCGCATTTTTTTATCGCCCAATCATAATGGTTCACTGTGTTTGCAGCAAAGTAACTATATAAATTGCTTGTCTTCGTCCATTGATAATATTTCTTTGTAAAGATTTCTTCATCGTTATGTAATCCGATTAATTTCATGATCCGTTGATGGCTTAAAGTGACCCGCTTCATCGCAGTTGATAAAGTTACATCTTGATAGTGCCGCCAAATCGAAAAGTTCAGCTCTTGCAAGTCACGCCATTTATAGCCTGGTGCGGGCATAGCAGGCTTATCCCCATCCATCCCTTCCCGATACCAGCGTTCCAGCATCGCATGCCATTCATATAAATGCATGAGCACATCACGGAAATTTTTGTCGCGCCTGCTAATGTCAATGGTTAAATTGCGTTTTCGAGCAGGAATGCGGTTTATGAACGAAAACAATTCATCGAACGATTTTTGTGCCTGAACTAAAAGCTCCTGTTTTTTAGGCTACTCCATATTATTTTCACTCCCTTATTAAAAGCGTATCATATTTAAATGAAAAAATTTAGTGGTTTTTTCAGAAAATTCATTCTATTGGTAGCTATAAATTTAAATTGAATAGAAAATAATGTACGCTAAAGGAAAGAGCTTTTCATCAAAAAGGAGGACAACCTATGAATCGTTTTGAAGAGAAAGTCATCATTGTTTCAGGCGCAGGCTCTGGATTAGGACAAGCTGCCACATTGCAATTTGCAAAAGAAGGGGCAAAGCTAGTGCTCGTTGATTTGAACCAGGCAGGCTTAGACGAAACAAAAAACAAAGTGCTGGAAGTAGCGCAGAATGCTGAAATATTATTAGTGACAGCAAATGTCGCAATTGAAAGTGAAGTCGAAAACTTTGTCAGTCAAACGGTAGCGAGATTCGGCAAAATTGATGGCTTTTTCAACAATGCTGGAGTGGAAGGGAAACAAAATTTAACGGAAGACTATGGCATTGACGAATTCCATAAAGTTGTATCAATCAATTTGGATGGCGTATTTTACGGCATGAAGTATGTTCTGAAAGTGATGAAGGAGCAAGGATATGGCTCGATTGTCAATACTGCCTCTGTCGGTGGTATCCGCGGAGTAGGAAACCAATCAGGCTATGCGGCGAGTAAGCACGGTGTTGTTGGTCTAACACGAAATTCGGCAGTAGAATATGGCCAGTATGGCGTTTCTATAAAAGCGATTGCCCCCGGTGCGATCATGACACCAATGGTAGAAGGCTCACTACGTCAAATAGGCGGCGATAATTGGGAAGCGGTCGGCAAAGAATTCGTGCAGCCAAATCCGATGAAACGTTTCGGTAAACCCGAAGAAGTCGGTTACTTAGTTGCATTCTTATTGTCAAACGAGGCAGATTTCATTAATGGTGCAGTAATACCGATCGATGGTGGCCAATCTTATAAATATTAATCGTTCGCCCCTTATAAAAGTGAATTGAAAAGCGCTTTTATAAGGGGATTTTTAAAGAGGAAATCAGCCTGAAAGTGTCGCATCGTGCGAAAACGGCTGATTGCCCCTTATTCTATTAAAAATCTGGACGCAATTGCGCAGGGGTGTGATTGATGCTCATGTGAAGAGGCCCTCTTATTCGCCACCCCGCATAAAATGGCTGCAGCAGCAAGAACCCTCCTTTTTCGCTGATTGTAAGAGTTTGTGCATAATCTATTACTTTTCATCATTATATAAGATGTGGAAAAGTTTTACCTTTGCCATAAATGATGTCGAAATGACTATGTAAAAAATTGTATAATAGAGATTAAAGTTATTTTTATATTCCGAATTACACTAATTGTTAAAAATTATGGGGATAGAAGATATTTTCAAGGTGTTCCATAGAAGAAAAACGCAGCTTGCACGCCGTCTTTGGCGCAAAGTGTATTTTTCCACTATTCACCAAGCTCCCGTAAAAATTTATAAAGAAAAGAGGGTATCCAATGTTAAACGAACACACATCAACTATTGAGCAACAAGCAGAAGAGGCAATGCGCCATGACGAGCCAATAATCCAGGCTGCTGAAACATTATTCGTCAATGAATTCACGGACGGTATACTGAATCCGAATGCACCGATGCTAGGTCCGCTGAAAGATGGAGGAACAATCATTGCCAATACAGCACCAGGCTGCTGGGGACCGATGATCACACCAACAATCCGCGGCGGGCATGAAGTGACAAAGCCTGTATATGTAGAAGGAGCAGAAGTGGGAGACGCACTCGTCATTCAAATTAAATCGGTTCAAGTAACATCGATTGCCACATCTTCCGGAACGGATGAAGCACAGGGGGACCGCTTTATCGGAGATCCATTTGTGAAGGTGAAATGTCCGGGCTGCGGCAAGTTGCATCCACCGACAGTCGTACAGGGAATCGGCCAAGAATCGGTAAAATGCGCAACATGCGGGAACTGATACAACACCATTCAAAATTTCGAATGGTTATACGATGACATTCAATTCAAAAGGCGATATCGGTTTAACGGTCGGGAGAGAGGCTGCTCGCCGCATTGCACAAGATGCCAAAAACTTTATGCGCACTCCGGAAAAATCAACTCAAAATCCGATCACGTCATTTGCGCCGAGCGATTTAATCGGCGTGATGGCAAGAATGCGTCCGTTCGTAGGGCAGCTTGGGACGACCCCATCAAAAGCGATGCCCGATTCCCATAATGCAGGAGACTTTGGCACATTTTTAATCGGGGCACCACATGAATTTACGATGACAGAGGACGAGCTTGATATTCACCGTACAGATGGGCATATGGATATTAGCCGTGTCCGTGAAGGGGCAGTTGTCATTTGCCCGGTAAAGGTACAAGGCGGCGGTGTATATGTTGGCGACATGCACGCAATGCAAGGTGACGGCGAAATTGCCGGCCATACGACAGATGTGGCAGGTATTGTTCAGCTTCAAGTGAGCGTACTGAAAAAGGTAAACTTGGAAGGTCCGATTTTATTGCCGAATATAGAGGATTTACCGTATACAGCAAAGCCATTTACAAAAGAGGAAAAGCGTATTGCGCGTGAGCTGGCGGAGGAATTTGGCGTGAAGCAAGTAGAAGACAGCTTCCCATTGTCGATTGTCGGGACAGGCCCGAATTTAAACATAGCGACAGATAATGCGCTTGATCGGACGGCAAAGCTATTTGATATGACATTGGAAGAAGTGAGAAACCGTGCGACAATTACAGGCTCCATCGAAATAGGGCGTCATCCTGGTGTCGTGACAGCCACGGTACAAATGCCGAAATCGCTTCTTAAGAAAGCGCGTCTTTATAAAACAATTAAACGCCAGTACGATTAAAAATCTATGAAAAATCGGATAACACGGGTTCGGGGCAGCTATGCTGACATATAATTGATTGAAAGCGTTTTTATCTATTATTATTAGGGAAGTATGATTGTACTAGAAAAGTAGAGGGGATGATGCTATGCAGCCATTGATAAAAAAAATAGAAGCACTTGTCATCTCGATTAGCGTACAAAACGGTATTGGCATAATTGAAGCGATAAGTGAAAAGGACGAAAGCAAAAAGGCGATTTTCCGAATTACGGCAGAAACGCCCTTAATGACGAAGGACGCTCATCAAATCGGAGTTTCAGCTATTCCGGTTAAGGGAAAAATCATTGCGTTCGTTGATTCTAAAAGTCCATTGCCGATGATTTCGCCCCCGCATATCATTCCATTACTCGTCATTTTTGATCAATATGCCAAAAAAGGCGAAGTATGTGTCGGCGCATTTGACCGGATGCTTTATAGCGAACAGCTTAAGCTGAAGCTACATGTAAATGAAGCAACGGAAATAGTCGATTTAGCGGGGAAGCGTGTTGATCAAAATGATTTAGCCGGGAAAATGCTCTTTGTCTTTTATGATCGAGCGACCCGTAGTATGCCGGCACAAACAAATCCCGCAAAAATTATCGCGACAAATATTATGCAAACCGAATAATGAAAGAGCATATCGGTCTCTATTAGCATTTCGTATGATTTTAAAGTGAATTTCCTACGAAACAATACGAAAGAGAAGATATGCTTTTTTTATGCGATAAAAATTAACGTTTCAAGCACTGCTAAACTTTGTTATATTTTTGTAGAGAGAAAAGGTGGAAAAAGTGGAGGGGGATATTGTTGTTGCTTTCATTTGATGGGCAGCTCTTTCAACGTACGAACGGAGAAACAGGGGAGAAATTAGAGCAGGTTTTGGAAGAAGATTCACTAAAGGAAAAACATTGTGCGATTTGGGGCGCTTCAATGCAGAGTGCCGATTTTTTGCTGGACGAGGAGCGCGCACAGAAGTTTTGCTTTCAACTATTAAAGAACTATTGGGGTAAAATAAACTTATTTTTTTACAATTCCTTTCACGAAGCGAATTTCAATGTTGATATTGCCAATGAAAAGATGGAGCAATTCTTTTCACAGCCAAAAAATAAGCAGCAATTATTTTCATTTTTACATACACAGGGGGAAGTGGAGTTCGAACAGCTCGTCGAATTTATTTTTGCGAAACCTATCCGGACGCCACTTGCACAAACCGGGCTTGATAAAATATATGTGCAGAAAGTGAATAACCGCTTTTTCATCCAGCCGATTTATTCGGAGTATGCGGCGTATTGGAAAACGGTCGGAGCGAAGAAGATATATTCGCTGTTTTTACAGCTTCCTTTAAAGAAATTTGCGCGGCCCGCAGAGTTAATGGCGCTATTAAAAATATTGCTGGCTGGACAGTTGACGGTCAATCGGATAGCGACAATCATTCATAAACTTGTGCAAAAAGTGGATTATGAAAACCCGAAATCCGACGAATTAAAGCAGCTTCATATACTGAATGTCCGCACCCATTTCACGAGTGGGCGCCGCCATATGCTAAAGCTGCGCAAATGCATTTACGTTTTACAGCAAAATTGGTCGACTGGGCAGTTTGCGCTCAACAACAAAGAGCACACACTGCTCGGGTATATGCTCTTTCAGGAAGCGGTTTATAAAAAAAATCATATGAATATACTGGTGCAAGGCATGTATCTAATTGAAGAGGAACGCCTGAATGACCATGCGATTGAGCTTGTCGTGGAATATGCGGACGTTTTGAACAGTATGAATCCGCAGCCGCATGCACTCGTAAAAGACTACAGGCAAAATTATTTGGAGCATGTCTTTTATGAGTTGATTGATAGCGTTGTAAAAGAGGAGCGGTTCGAGCGTGGTGTCGGGTTATTAAAAAATTATGAGCTTGCAACATGCACGACGATTTTCGAACTGCTTCACACGAATGACCCCGACGCGATTTTGCATACGATAGAGGCGACTGTCCAGCGTGATATTGCCGGACTTGTCGACGGCTCCGCTCAGCTTATCCGAGAATCTTTAGCAACATGGCAAAGTGAATATTTGAACAAAGACAGCGAGTTTTATACGATCGCTAATATGACATCACAGCATGTTTGTAATCTGTTGAAATTATTATTTTATGCCGAACAAGATCTTTTAGTGGAAAAACTATTAGCTATTTATAAAAAATACTTGCTCATTCCTGAACATTTTTATGATTTGCGTCATTTTATTGAACGACGCACAGTCATTACCCGATAAATAGCAAAAAAATACAACTTCTTATGTGATTTTTTTCACAGCAGACAATGAACTCCTTCTATTAAACTTGTAGAAAGAAGGAGTGTGGATAAGATGATTAAAGCATTTTTATTAAGCTGTGCAGGTGTTTTCCTATCTGTACTGTTAGGTATGGGAATTTATTTTAGCTTAGTATCAGTAGGATGAGCAGCCTAAAAAGGTGAATCAAGCATTCAATTGAATGACTTTGATTCACCTTTTGATTATTTTAAGACACCTGCATTTGTGAGCTGGTCGATTTCTTCTTTACTATAGCCGTATTCTTTTAAAATTTCCTCGGTATGTTCACCCATTTTCGCGCCGACATATTGATAAGTTGGCTCGATCCCATCAATTTTTAAGGCTGTTCCAATTTGGCGTTGTGTAGTGCCATCACATTTAGGTATGTCTACAAGCATGTTGCGCGCTTTAATTTGCGGATGCTCACACGCTTCGTCAAAAGTAAGGACAGGTTCCACACAGCCATGAAAATCCTCATTAAAAATTTCAAGCCACTGATTAAAGGTTTTCGAGCAAAACGCATCTGCAACGGCTTCTTTAAACCGTTGCTGCGTATACGATGAGTCGTTGAATGTGCTATCGATCAATTCCGGGATTTCCAGTGCTTCACATAGCAGCTTACGGAATTGGGGTTCCAAGCTGCCGACGGAAAAATAACGTCCATCTTTCGTGCGGTAATAATCGTAAAACGTGCCGCCGTTCAAAATTTCCTGTTCAGGCTGTGGAGGTTGTCCGCTGCCGAGAAATTGTGTTCCGTATAGGGCGTTCATCGCGAACATCGCATCTGTCATCGACACATCAATAAATTTCCCTTCGCCTGTTTTTTCGCGGTGCAATGCCGAGGCTAATATACCGATTGCAGCATGCATTGTCCCCCCTGCGATGTCTGCAATCTGAATGCCCATGACGACAGGCTTCTTATCTTTTAAACGGGAATGATCGAGCACGCCGCCTATGGACAAATAGTTATTATCATGACCCGGCCGTGTTGCATATGGACCGGTTTGCCCGTATCCTGTAATTGCGCAGTAGATAAGACGCGGGTTAATTTCCCGCAGTGTCTCGTAGTCTATACCTAAACGCTTCATGACACCAGGCCGGAAACCTTCAATGACAATGTCGTAATCTTTGATGAGCTTTTTTATAATTTCAATGCCTTCATCGGATTTTAAATTGATTTGCAATGATTTTTTCGAACGATTCAAATGCTGGTGAATGTAAGATTCTTGGTCTTCATCATATGGCGGCATAATGCGCATCAAGTCCACTCGGCGCTCTGACTCAATATGAATAACTTCTGCCCCTAAATCAGCAAACATCATCGTCGCAAGCGGTCCTGGTAATAGCGAACAAAAATCCAAAATCTTTAATCCATTTAAAATTGTCATGCCCATCCCCCTCGTATTATGAAAAAACTTCACCTGTTTTGATACAGGTGTTTATTTTTTAATCAGTATTATAACAGTGGGCGCATTAAATTCCTACCATTATCCTTTTGATGTAATGAAAATTAATATTTAAAATATGGAAAGTTCCTGCGGGAAAGTAGAAACTGCCCTTAAAAGTAGAACATATCATGCGAAAAGTAGAACAATTCAAGCCGAAAGTGGAAAAATTCGTCCGAAAAGTAGAACCCGCCCTCCAAAGTAGAACCCATCATGCGAAAAGTAGAACAATTCGGCAAAAAAGTAGAACAATATCCGGGAAAAGTAGAACAACTCAAGCCGAAAGTGGAAAAATTCGTCCGATAAGTAGAACCCGTCATTAAAAGTGGCACTTCACCAATTCTTCTCCCATTTCCAAATAAAATATGAATATAAGAAAATCCATCCTCCTTAGATACAATTTTCTATTACCTATTATATTTTAAATAGTCTGAAAATTATAGTGCGAAAATGAAGAAAATTTGACGGAAATGTAAAAAAAGAGACTGCCCCGCAATTTTAAGGGCAAACTTTTTGCGACAGGAAACCGGGGAGCACAAGGGACTTCTGAGGCGAGTAACGGCAGGAGCAACACTATTCAGCTCATACTTAAATGTAGAAGAAAGGCTGTATTAAAAGTCGAATTGACTAATAACACAGCCTCAGCATTAAAGCGAATAAAAATTAATTGTGAAATACGGTCGGTTATTATCATTGAAGTCTACACCGACGAATGCATGTGTGAATTGTTCGCGTAAAATGTTTTCCCGGTGACTTAATGAGTTCATTAAAGCTTCATGCGCATGGATGGCACTATATTGACCGAACGCTAAATTCTCCCCCCACCAGTTGAACGTCATACCGCCATTTTTCATGCGGGCACCGCCACGCAAACCTTGCAGATCCACGTGGCCGAAGTAATCATTATTGGCCATGCTTGCACTATGGCTTCGGGCGATTGGGTTATGCTCGGGTGTATATATTAACGGATGTAAGCCTTCTGCAACACGTGCTTCATTGATCAGATGAATCATTAAATCTTCAAAGCCGTTCCGTAAAGATGTAGAGGGAGCGGCAAAGAATCCTGGTTTCGACATTTCTGCTCCAGCTTCTATCCATAATACAGAGCGCACACTGAAGTTTTTATGGGCATCATAAAAGAATGTCACGTATTGACCGCCAATTAAATAAGTGCCGCTCGTTTCTTCGTTGTACTTATCATTATAGTTTTGTCTATATTTCGTATTTTCTTTCATAATGGCTGCTAGTGGGGAACCGTATTTGGCTCTTACCGCTTCACGGGAATCCCCGATATTGATGCCGAACATTGTTTTTCCGATGCGTGTTTCATATCCTGCTACTTCAATATTATTTTCAGCGCCTATTAAGTGGAACTGGCTATAGTCGGCTGAAGGCATGTTCCAAAGTAAATCGTATTCAGATGAAAAAGTTTTGAACGCTTGAGCCGTTGCAGCTTCCGGAGCCGTTGTAAATGGAATGATAATTTTTTGATTCATCGCTTTCCCCTTTGTTGATTTCAATGAATTCGTCACGACGATTTTATATGTCGAATTGTAATTTAAGTTTGATGCAGGTGTTACGATTAACCTTTTACCGGAAAGAGAAGTTGTCACATCTATTTGCTGGTTGTTCGAATCGATTAAATAAACGCTGTTTGAAATGGAATCAGCTGCAATATTTTGATTGAAAGTGATTGTCCACTCTTTATTAACCGCTATATTTGAATAAGATTTCCATTCCTTTGTATCTGAATTATTTGTTATAAGTAATGTGCCGCTAAATACGATCGGTATGAATAGGGACATCATTAAGTTTGATTTTACCATTCTAATATTTCCTCCGTGTTGCTCACCTTTACTATCTTATAGTAAGTTCACTCGAAATTTCATGAGGAATGATCGCATACATTACTTATAATGGGGAATTAAAATAACCGAATAGTGTCTTACGGCTCTTATTTAATCCAAAAATATACATAAGCAATTTTTTGCTCTTAATTACAATACCAGACTTCCGTTATAAATTAAGGGAATAGCCGCATAAACGAGATGTAAATGGACATTTTAATTTACTGAAAATTTACAAAATTATGAAGTCACAATTTTGTCATTTTAAACTAGGTAAATCGATTTATTTTAATGCGGGATTTTTTAAGATAAAACAATTGAGTGCAAAAAATGGGGTTTTTTGAGGATTTTGTATGAAATGATTGCAGATTTTTCGAACGGCAGTATTTTGCTGATGATTAAAACTATTTTTGCAAGGGTAAAGTGAGGGTGGTTGGCTATTTATTATAGAACGGTTTTGCAATTCGACTTTGGAATCGATGCAAAACCGTTCCTTTTTTGTTTAGGCAGCAAACGACGGCATTTTTATTGAAGATTGTTTTCTAATTTAATATGAAAAACTGCATAAATGGCATACAGTTTTGCCGATTGTTAGCCGATATAAAGAGCGTACGTTTTAAGTAGATTTACCATGATTCGACAATTCTATAAGGGAGGTATTCTCTAACATGGACTCGAAAAAAGTACAAAAGCTTTCGAAGGCTACAATCGCAACGGTTTTAGCGACGAGCGGTGTAATAGTAGCGATGCCGCAACCGACAAATGCCTATTCATTTAGCGATTTAAATCCATATGCAGATTATTATGAGCCGATTTTGGATTTAGCCAACCGCAAAATTGCGACAGGCTATTCAGATGGCACATTTAAACCAAACGAAGCAATCACTCGTGAGGATGCCGCAAAAATGCTGGCATTGACGATTGATGTTAATATAACAAATCCGAAAAACCCGGGCTTTAAAGATGTGCCGATGAGCAACCCGAATTACCGTTACATTGCTGCATTGGCGGAGGCAGGGATCATAAGCGGCTATTCGGATAAAACATTTAAGCCGAAAGAACCGATTACACGCGGACAAATGGCGAAAATTTTAACGCTAGGCTTTAGATTCGGCGTTTCCTCAAAGCTCAATCACGGCTTCAAGGACGTTTCTGATAAAAACTCGAGCGCTTATTTTATCCAGACCCTCTATGACCTCAATGTGACGAAAGGAAAGACACCGGTTTCGTTTGATCCTTTCAATACGGTGACACGCGGGCAAATGGCAACGTTTATTTGGCGTGCGGAAAAGGCGGATCGCGGCAATCCTGTATACGCAGTCGGCGATATTGTCGGCGATCAAATATACATAAACGGTGTCGCCTATACAGTAGCATCACATTTACGCACTATTTTAAATGCAACGAATAAAAATGTTTTGCAGGGTGCCTATATTGAGGGGGATTTCTCGGGCAAGACGCTCCAGAATATTTCGAAGCTTACGATTAATGCGAGCGGAAATTCCTCGCGACTATTGGCACTTGACGGGGGATATTCCTCTTTTGCCGGAGAGCTTATCGTAAACGGCAGCTATGTGCGCCTTAAAAATATTAACTTTACAGGTCGTGTGGAAGTGGCGGAAGCACCGCGTCGTTCACTTGCCGCACTGGGAAATTCCCGGATCGCGAGCATCGGCAATGTGGCGTCGTTCATCGATTGGGGAAAGCCGACTGTCCCGAAAAATGAAGATTTCCTGAACCCGGTTGAAAACGAAACTTTACAGGACAAGCCCGACCCGAATAAGCCAGCCCATTTGCAAAAGTACACGGAACGCATGTCAAACCTGAAAAAATACGTCGACTTTGAAAACTCGGATGTGCGCCATTTATATGTTTCGTCAGACCGTACATTCGTAAAGGCAAACTATGAAATCGACCGTTTGACACTGCAGGGAAATGTCGCAAATGTTGAGCTGTATGCAAGCCCGAATGCCATGTATATCGACACAGATTACAATGTATCGATTTTCGGTGTGCATGATATTCGCTATGTATATAAAAATACGCTGAAAAATGTGTTCTTCAATACAGACAGCACATATGACTATTATTACATTACATCAAGCAACGGCTTCACGGATATTGGTCCGCATGTATACATTTCGACGGCCATTATTCCACCGAACAAGACGGTGAACGATGTGTTTGATGATTACAAAACAGATAATCCGAACATCGGTTATATAGAAGACGAAAATGGAAAAGCGGTTGACCGCGATCCAGTGGAAAATACAATCATCTCAGACGTAACAGGACCAAAAATTACGCAGCTGGATGTAGCAGCAGGCGGTTCGACGGCAGATGTGACATTAAAAGCAGATGAAGACGGAACTTACTACTATGTTATTAAGCGGGCGGATGAAAAAGCCCCTTCGATTAACGAAATTAAAACGGGCGGCACCAAATACAATGGCAATGGCCCAATCGTAATGGACGAGCCAGTAAAGTTTACGGTATCTGGTCTAGAGACATTAACGGATTATGTCATTTACGCGATCGTCATCGACAAAGCGGATAATGTATCAGAGAAGGAATCCCAGGAATTCTCGACAATTGACAATCGACCACCGACATTCCGCTTGGATAAAGGCGAAACGATGTATGGCGGGAAGCGTGTGCAATTCATCATTAAAGGCATTACCGAGCCAGGCGAGTATTACTACTATATCCGCGAAAAATCGCCTGTCACGATGCCAGATCCAACTGTCGATGAAATTATGAAGCGCTATACAGGAAAAGGCACGATCACAAAACCCGAGGATGTCGTAATTACCGAAACAAAATACGGTGCAGCCCCGGCAATTGGCGAGATTAAGCCAAACACGGAATATGAGATTTATGCAGTAATGGTTGATAAATCCGGCAACAAAATGCGCAACCCCGCACCGAAAATTACGATCAAGACAGAGGGGCCGGATTTAACGCAGCCGTACGTAGCTAATGAGGCTAAATTAAATTTAGTGGATGAGCAAAAGGGTATTTTCGAATTCGAAGTTTCAGAAGGATTGGACCCTAAAACAGCTCTTGATCCAAAAAACTATACTTTATCTGGAACAGGAATTTTAAACGTTAGCGGACAAAAAACAATTAACCCTACTAAAGTTGAAATAAGTGGTAAAAGAGTTCGTCTTACAATTCCAGCACTTAATGCATTGGTAAAGGGTGATACCATTCGTGTAACTGTTTCAAAGAATGTATTAGACTTAGCTGAAAATGAATTTGAACATATTGATCGTTATCCTGAAAATCAAAATGCGCCACGAAATGAAGCATACTATGTACACGTAGATAATGAAGTTCCTAAAATTGAGATTAAAAAAGTGTTAATTGAGAGTAACCGAAATTTAGTAGAATTTGTAGCATCTAAAGCTGGTACTTACTACTACATGATTTTGGAAGATAATTATGATTTTGAAGGTAAAGAAATTACACCACGAGATTTTGTTGATGAATTTGAATCTAAAAATATAAACGAGACAACAAAATTCGGTGAAAGAGGGCGTAAGGATTATACGGGTAATTTATTAAATCAGTATGGTCCAGCTGAATTAAATTTAAATTCAAAATCCATCAATATTGATTTTGATAGTTTAAATCCTTTTAAGAGTTATTCAGTATATATGGTATTAAAAGACCGTGCCGGATTACTGTCTCAAGAAATTGTAAGTATGCCAATTGTTGCAGATTCAAAAGCGCCGTTGATTTCAGACTTGAAAATGGTGCCGCAACAAGAATCGGATGAAGGTGTTACAATTAGCTTTACAGCAGATGAGGCTGGAGATTTATTGGTAATTCCTGTAAGGAAATATATTTTAAACGAGGCTGGGGAATATATTTTAAATAGCAAGTTCTTTGAAATGGTAGGTGGCGAGGCTGTATTAAAGCCGATTCCAAATGTATATCCTACAACAAGTTCCGACGCACAACGAACAGCTTTTAATACGCTAGCTACTGAAGCAGGCGGTAAGCAAACTGTTAAATTTAATAAAGGTATTAACTCGAGCATTAATATTACCGAATTGAATAAACATCAAGAGTATGGATTCTATATTGCTGCTGATGATACAAAAGGGGAAAAGGGGAACTTTACAATCTTCCAACGTAGTAATGAAGTATCTAATCCCCCTTCGCCAAATGAACCAAATGGTGATCAAATGATCCGCTATGCTTATACGGATGGGATTAAGCCATATATAACAAATGATGATAGCAAATTTATAGTTGGAAGTAATGAAGGTATTATACACAGGAATTTAGACGGAACCTTTACCATCACTTTTAATGAAGCTATCATGCGGGAAAAAAATACAAATAAAACAACTTTGACAAGCAGTACTTCGTTAAGTTCTATTTTAATGATTGAGGGTGGCACAATGGGCTCCACTCTATCTGCAAATGATTTTACTATTGTTAAGTATGAACTAGGGGCAACCACAACAAGTAAATCTAAATTAACAATTCGCCCAAGGGGAACAGCAAGTGTAAATCAGAATATTATTGTTACTATGAAAAATAAACCGGAAGCATATGATTATTTTGATCAAAATGAATTTGATTTGTCAAAATTAGGTAAGTATGTATATCCAGGGAGTATCACAAACACAATTGATTGGGTATCTATTACAGCACCATATTCACCACCTAAAGTGGACCCAACCGGAAATAGTTCTAAGACTATCTCTGTAGATCTAGACTCAACAATTGCAATTGCCAATGGTCAGCGTTACTATTATGCGGTTTCTGTGGGACCAGTAACATTAACTGAAAAAGAAATTATGGATTATGTAAGATCTACAGTGGTTAATGATGAAACTGATAAGATATATATTGGTGGTACGGGTACTATAACTACCTCAAGTCAATTAAGTGACTTTATTCCAATTGAAAATAAAGGCGAAGGATACTTTAAAGTTGGTCATTATTTCCACTTATTCACAATTGATGATTTTGGGAATGTTACTTGGGCTACAAATCCCGCAACACCTACAAGAATTCAAAAAATTGTACCTTAACCAAAATAGGTGTTTGTACTAGGATTTCCTGATTCAGGTTTACACATATTTCATTACATTTATATTTATTCATAGTTATTCGTTATACTATAATCCCCAACCCCACAAAGCGAAAGCAGCCTGGGGTTGGGTTCTCTTTTTGACAGTCAAATGCAGAGGGGAGAGGTATGAGATTCCCTCCATCGGGCTGCACAAACAATGCCTGGAAATAATGAAAATATCGGGCGGCAGATCTACTGATGGTCAAATGCAATTTAATGGTGTATACTATGTGTAATAAGATGATTTGCACAATATTAATAAATTCACCTATTACAAAGTGTATTTGTGTATTATTTAGTACTTTTTGTAATATGTGAATTTTTTCTTTTTGGGGAAATACTATCTTATTAAATAGAAATAATGGAGGTCATCTAAATGACACAAGGTACAGTAAAATGGTTTAACGCAGAAAAAGGTTTTGGTTTTATCGAAGTTGAGGGCGGCAAAGATGTTTTCGCTCACTTCTCGGCAATTCAAGGCGAAGGATTCAAATCTTTAGACGAAGGTCAAAAAGTTGAATTCGGAATTGAAGAAGGTCAACGCGGCCCGCAAGCTACAAACATCGTAAAACTTTAATTTTAATGATGTCACACATAAAAAGAGGCTCCCTTAATCGGGGATGCCTCTTTTTTGTTAGGGATGGCCAAGGGTGTACTGTTTTCTTGCAAAAGGAGCACGTACAATCCATTAAACTTACTGTAAATCATTAAAATGCATTTAATTGGTTTGATGAAAAATTCCTTTCTGAGCGTGATCCTGAAGAGAACCTCTTTTGTTTTACGACTCCGGAATCTTCTGTATCGGATGTGCAATCAATTACCCAGTATTTCTAGAATTCCTTGGCTCATCTGATTAACTTGAGTCATCATTGATTGAGATGACTGCAAAAGAATCTGATTTTTTTTCAATTCGGATATTTCTTTTGCTATATCTGCATCACGTAAATTCGACTCAGCTTTTGTTAAATTTTCTTCAGCGTTTTTAACATTGTTGTAAGCGTGTTCAAACATATTTTGATATGCACCTATTGTTGATCTTGCGTTTGATGCTTTCGTAATTGCGTTATCGATTATAGTAATTGCTGAATTTGCATTCTCTTGCGAACTAACAGACAGAGGATCGATATTAAGTTGCTCCACCGTTACACTGGGTATTGTCACTTTAACACTTTGTCCAGAATTGCTTCCTGCCTGTATATTTAAATATAAGAATGGAAGTTCGCTTTCCGCTGTTTCGCCAAAAACATTAAGTTTAAATACGCCGCTGTCATTAATTGGCCAATTAATGCCATAAAACTCGGGTCTGTAATCATATATATATAATTTTCCGCCGTCAGATGCTAGCTGTGAATAGTGCTTTACAAAACTTGTTGCCCCGTTTGGTAAGATGTTGGTGTTATTTGGAGTTGGATCATACACAAATCCTGGCTGACCATAAGCAGTTTCGATTATTTTACTGATTAAATCATTACCATCTGTAATTGTGCTTATATCAACCTCCATCACAGGATTAAGGTCGTTAAGCCTTGATGTATCCGGATTACCATCTACAAATTTAATACTGTAGGCTTGATTGCAAGAGCAGCAAGTATAGTAAACTCCTTTTCCGTCCAGCTTAGCTACATCACTAGCCGATTTAATATTATTAAAATCAATGATTGCTGTAGCGTAGTCAATTGAATTGTAAGTATATTTATCCGTTACTCCTCCACTAGTCGTAACTTGCTGAACATATTGGGCCAAAGAACCGGATGCTATACTGTTTCCATCTTTACCGGATGTTCCGGCGAGCAACAATATGCCATTAAATTCTGTATTAGAGGCAATATCGCTTATCCCTTTAATTATCTGATCTACTTCTTGCTGAATTTTTTGTCTATCGTCATCTGTTAAAGCATCATTTGAAGCTTGTACTGCCAGTTCTCTAAGTCGCTGTAGATTGGGGTCCAATATATTCGCCAATGCGCCATCAGCTGTGTTAATCAAAGACAATCCATCTTGAATGTTCTCCCCAGCTTGATTCAATCCCCGGATTTGTGCACGCATTTTTTCGCTTATACTTAAACCGGCAGCATCATCAGCAGCTTGATTGATTTTATAACCAGAAGAAAGCTTATTTAAAGTGTTATTTAATTCAGTGTTTGTGTTGTTATATCGATTTTGTGTAAACAAACCTTGATTATATCGGATTTGCATTCTCTAACCCCTTTACAGATTGACCTTAGTAAAATAATACTATTAAAACTCTATATAGTCTATTAAAATTAGGAAATTTGGATTTTGTGTAGGATTAAATACATATTTAAGTTGGGGAAATATTACTTGAAAATTATAACTTTATTAAAGAATTACTCGCACCCGGAGAGATTGCTTTTGGCAGCTCAGTAGAACTCGATAATACTAGATTTAACGGCTGTATTAAAGAGAATAATGGGGATATGAAAGTAGACGCTTCATTTACATGCAAATTTACGAAGCCGAGGCACAAATTGATATAAGGAGAAGCGGGATGCACTAGCAGATGCCAAAACCGGTAAGTCAATAGACATTGATTCTTTGCTTTGATTGCTATAAAACACAGACGGTTGGGGTTGATTCATACAGTGCATTTAAAATATCATATAGTGAAATACATGAGACAGTTCTAAACGTGGTGTATAACAATTGTGGAGAACTTTGTTAGTGTTTAAGTAGCCGGTGCATTGTTGGAGCCGGCTATTAATATAGCCGGCTTTCGATTAAATCGACAGCAATGTTACAAAAATTAAATACTCAAATTCCGCACACTGGAATGAACAAATTGCAGCTTTTCGAAGGTGCATTAGGATTTCTAAATCTATAATTCACGGATACTGATATTGATGCCCAGCAATAGCATCGTCACTTTTTCTTTTTTTCTTTATACATATACGCATCCGCTTTTTGAACTAGTTTTTGAAAACTGCTTCCTTGTTGAGGATAAATTGCATACCCAACGGAAGCTTCCACATTTGAAAAACTTTCGGAACTTTGCAATGTGATCGCCCGCTGAAGTTTCTGTACATAATCGATGGCAAACTCTTCCTCGATATTTGGAACTAGAATGATGAATTCATCTCCTCCCCATCTTGCAACTAAATCATTTTTCGTAACATATTTATTTAATGCAGATGCAATTTGTATGAGCAATTCATCACCTTTATGATGACCATATTCATCGTTAATTTCCTTAAAATTATTGAGATCCAACATAATAATTCCTAAGGTTTGTTTCTTTATATCACATATTTTTGCAGCCTTTTGAAAGTATTGCTCTACCGTACGACGATTATATGTGCCAGTTAATGGATCTCTTTCAGACAAGTATTTGACATTATCAAACTGCTTTCCGCACCACCAAGCGACACATAGAAAAAAAGCAGTTAAAATGAAAAATGTCCAATTAAAAGCCAATGCTAAATATTGATGATAATATAAATAACGGATTAAGTTAAATAAGAGAACGATTCCAATTGCCAGTATTCTTCCACTATAGGTCATTTTATCACCTTGCTCATTTCTCTTTATTCAAAAGAGTAATTTTATACTATTACCCGAAGTTTGCCAAGTAAAGGACTAGAATTTCTAACTTTAAACCAATACATTTTAACGACATAAATAAACAGAAATAATTAGCGAGATTCAATTGCCACGTGAAAGACTGTGCTATTTTAATAACACAAATAATTGTGGCTGAATATTTTATTCGAAAAACGTCATTTGTCAGATTTACTATACAACATATTTATAAATAAGCGACATTACTAGATCTTATAGCTAAATTGGCACATATTTTAAAATATGTAGTATCTTAATTCCGCTATTTAAAGGATTTATAATTTAAAAGTTTCCTGCTGGGGGTGCGTACACTATACATTCTAATCCGGCTAGCTGTTAAGTAGTTGCATTTTCCTTCTCTGAATAAATCGTCAAATAAAGGAATTTAAGGTTTTCGCAGCGTGGCTAGGTTTGCTTTTGTTCAAATTTAAAGTCCGCCATAGAGGGGGAAGTTCCACATAATTGGAAAATAAAACGAAAAACCTTCCTTTATTTACCCCTGAAATGAGCTCCCTACTCCATATTACCGGAAAGTCTCCGTTTATTTCCTTTCGCTAGTCACTTAGCGAACGACCAGAATTCCCTGCACGAGATGTACTGAAGTTTGCCTCAATTCCAAAATATTAACATAAGGTTGTTTTTTGTGCGTCCTCATACAAGCTTTGACCAAATTGCTCTATAAATGGAATTCCCTATAGTATAATTAATCAAAGAATATTAAAATGCTTTATAAGTAATTGTAATCATATCATAGAGGTTCGGATGCTAATTAACAGTCAAAAAAGCCCCGAAACCCTTGGAAATAGAAAGTGTATTTTGTTCGTACTTTTCGTAGAGAAAGGAAAACAGACTTAAGACCTTAAAAACGGATTTAGTAAGAAGGCAAAGTGTAGGAGGGAAATGCCATGAGCAAAAAAGATGAAGCATTGGCGCAAATTGAAAACATATTGAAGGAACTGAAAAAGGGCGAGGAAGAAAGCGCTGCTACTGCTGTTGTAGGACAAAGTAAAGGCAATGTCAATATTTCTGGTGCATTATTTAAGCTCATTTTCAAATTCTGGGGATTAAAGATTTTTTTTGTCGGATTCATTCTCCTTGTCATTATATATGGAGGTACTTGGCTATTCACGGGAAATACATTTAAAAAGGAAAGTACAATATATGTAGAACAGATTCAGGAATTGGCAGCGCTCGCAACGGCTGAAGCCCATGTAACAGTAACCATTGAGGAAGAGGATAATAAGCTGTTCGGAAATGATATTCCTCTTAATCTGCCAGGTACAAAGAGAGAGCTATTATTAATCGTTCCTGCCACAGTCGTTGCAGGAGTCGACCTTAAAGGGCTAACTTCAGATGATATAAAAGTCAATGATAATAAGAAGGAGCTGGAAATCGTCCTGCCACGGGCAACACTTATACAGGATCCGACAATTTTGATGGATAGTGTCAAAACTTTCTCGGATGAAGGGCTGTTCCGCGGGGAAGTGGAATGGGATGAAGGTTTTAGCCTGGCAGCGGAGGCGCAAAAGAAAATTAGGGACGAAGCCGTTGAAATAGGCTTATTACAATCAGCCGAAAAAAGCGCGGAGAAAGTGCTTAAAGGGTTTTTTGGCAATCTGGGATATACTGTGAAGCTAACTTTTAAATAAACTGAAAGGCGGTAAACTTGCAATAATGTATTCTTTTAGATGAAAAACCTTCATTTTCAGCCGATATTATAGGGAAGTATTGCAGATAAAGGGGGGTAGTGATGAAGAGACTTAGATTTGGTTCTAAAACAACTATCAAACAAAAATTACTTGTCAGTTTTTTACTTGTCAGTCTCATTCCGATGCTTATTGTAGGTGTTGTCATCTACCAAACTTCAGTGAATGAGATTATAAGTCAGGAAGAGGAATCGATGCATCGATTCACGGAAAGTACTGTACAGGGGATGGAAGAATGGATTAGAAGCAGGGTAAATGAAATTAAATTAGCCTCGAAAACAGAAGAAATTACATCACTCGACCCAAAAAAGCAAAATCAGCTGGTTAACTTAATCAAAGAACAGGATCCAGCGTATGAAGTCATCTTTTTTGCGGATACAGAAGGAATTGCGAGAGCTCATACAACTAAAGAACAGATTGATGTTCAAAATCTTTCAGAAAGAGACTACTTTCAAAATGGAATGCGGGGAGAGGACACAATTTCAAACGTGCTAATCTCAGGCACGACGGGAAATCAGATGATTGCTTTGGCTACTCCTGTTTTTTCCTCTACGGGAAGAATCACAGGTGTACTTGTAGCGACGCTGAATTTTAATCACCTCGCCGAACAGTATTTAAGCAGTGAAGATCAGAATTTGCAGCCTATTTTAATTGACAGCAGTAATGTCATTCAATTCCATCCGAATAGTGATCTAATTGGAAAATCACCCGCTGAATCTGATTTAGATGCAAAATGGCTAACAGTATTTGAAGAAGGAAAAAACAATAGCGGTATTACCACGATTGGTAATAAGAGCGATGCCATGCTTGTTTCTGCGGTGCCTTTTGAATTTGCTGATTACAGTCTTTATTATGTTTCACCAATGAAAGCCATTCTTTCGGCAACGGATAAAATTAAATTATTCAGCTTAATCGTTTTTGGTATATCCGTTCTCGTTGTCCTTGCTACGGCCCTTTTCATAGCTTCCAAAATCAGCCGTCCTATTAGACAAGTGACCGACCAAGTAAAAGCAATAGCTGACGGAAATCTGAGCGTCGATCCGCTCATTATAACTAGTTCAGATGAGACAGGCTATTTGGCGGATAATTTGAACAAAATGCAGCAAAATCTACATCACCTGATTACACAAATCGGAGAAAATTCTTACCAAGTATCAGCTGCATCGGAAGAGCTAATGGCTAGTGCAGAACAATCGAGTCAAGCTTCAGAACATATTACATTGACAGTCGATGAAGTAGCAGACGGGGCTGAACAGCAAATGGGGACTGTTGAGCAGACGGTCCAAAACACAGATACGCTCTCAATGAATGTAAACCAGATTGCTTCCCACGCAAAATTGACTTCCAATTTATCGGAACAAGCACTGGGTAAATCCGGAATTGGGAATGAAACGATTCAGTCGACTGTAATCCAAATGAACTCCATTCATGAAACAATGAGAGAACTGTCAATCTCAATCACTGGAATGGGCGAACGTTCAAAAGAAATCGATCAAATCGTTGAAGTCATCTCAGGTATTGCCGCGCAAACGAATTTACTTGCTTTAAATGCCGCAATCGAGGCAGCACGTGCCGGTGAACAAGGAAAGGGATTTGCCGTTGTCGCAAACGAAGTACGAAATCTTGCGGAACAATCATCCGATTCCGCCCAGCAAATTGCGCAGCTCATTTCGAATATTCAAGCAGAGTCGAATAATTCGATTCAGATGATGGAAAAAGGTCAAAAAGAAGTAGATGACGGTGTTCAAATTGTACATGCAGCGGGCCAACTCTTCGCCGAAATCAAACAGGATTTACACGAAGTGGCAGAAAAGTCTAAGGAAGTTTGGGCTTCTTCAAATCATATGAAAGAAGGTACTGTTGATGTCGTTGATTCGATTAATCAGATATCAGCCATTTCAAATCGTACTCTTTCTGGTACTCAAAACATATCTGCTGCATCTGAGGAGCAACTAGCGTCCATGCAAGAAATTTCATCCTCTGCAACTGTTTTGGCAGATATGGCAAAGGATCTTCAAGAAATGATTTCGAAATTTAAACTATAATATTAAAGTAAAAGATACTAATGCATTGTAATTCCACCATCAAACAATCCATACCCAAATGTAGCACCTTCTTGATGCCATCGACATATCAAGAAGGTGCTTTTTCATTTCGCAAAAAATCGGACCTCTCTTATCTTGACGATACATCATTCAGATTTTCAATATTTGGTTTGCCTATCATAAATATATTGCCCATTTTTCAGCTATAAATAGATTGGTGAAAGTGAAATATTCGGGATGTTCTGCATCGGCAGCAAATCAAAATCCATATTTACCGTTTAGTTTATTATTTGAAATACAGGAATTTCTCCAAAATTTAAATAATAGCACTATTATTATGTTATCCATACAAATATATTGTATTTTAATGATTTTCCGCTATAATAATTTCTTGTGCATTCTGAAAATGCATAACTAATAAAAAGGCGGAATGATAAATGAAAAAAACCCTTACAGCAGTTTTAGCAACTGTATTGTTATTGGGCGCATGCTCAGAGGAAAAGGACAATACGGAGGCTCAAGTAGACACAAAAGCGTCAGCAGAAACTACTGTGGCAGTTAAACCAACAACAATCAAAGGCGAAGATTATGATGAAGCGGGCGGTGCAGATGCATATGCGAATGCCGGCGATAATTCAGAGTCTCGCTATTACAAAATGCCTGATTTTTATAATATGAAATCAGATGAAAACTTAACGATCATCGAGAAATTCCAAACAATGCAGCAAACAACGGAATGGTCTTGCGGTCCTGTGACAGCATTAATGGTAGCAAACCACTTCGGATATGATGAAATGACGGAAATGGATATTGCCACTGCAATGAAGGCTATGACAGATTTAGATGTGGAGGGCGCATTGCCTGGCTCAGCGAATAACTTCCATGAATATGGATCAGATGTTTCTAAATTGTATAATTTTTTTTCAGGAATTGAAGGTTTTGAGGTCGTTGAATCTAGCTACCGTGCTGAGTATAAAGAATCAGACTTAATTCAAGCAGATTCAGGGGCAACAGGGGCGAATGTTGGCAACCTTCCGGAAACATTTACATGGAATAGCTTATACGCTTCGGAAAATTCAGATACGACAGAAGCTTGGGTATCTGATGCCAAGGATAGCTACTTTGTAAAATGGTTAACAGACCACCTGCAAAACGAACGACCAATTATGGTGGAGTGGGGCGACTGGGGCGGTCACTGGCAGGCAATTATTGGCTATGACAACAACGGTACACCAGGCATCGGTGACGACATGCTTATTTTTGCTGACCCTTATGATACATCTGACCATTGGCAAGACGGCTATTACTTCTATCCATTAGAGCGCTGGTTCGGTATGTGGAACGACCGCAATATCGCACCAAAGCCATTCCAATTACAACCGTACATTGTTGTGGATTACAATAAATAAAAAAACGGGACAAAACCTGGTTCAAAATGACAGGACTCTGCATTTTTCTTTTACGGGAATATGCAGAGTCCTTTATACAGACTTACTTTCATGTGTAATTTCTTAGTACCCTATGCCAGGTCCAGATGCACAAACAATCCAGCGAACTGATCACAGATTATATCTTGAAGTAAGGCTTTAGCTTTGTGTTTATATTTGTTTCAGTGAACTGTACGATAAACAAATAATGTGTTTAAAACAAGCCGTTCAGTGTAAAAGCTGAGCGGCTTATTTTAACTTGGGATGTTTAATTTATTGAGATTATTTGAAAGAGCCTTCAAATAAAATTTCTTCTAATGGGCGACGGCCTGATGGGGTTTCGCGTTGTTGCAATTCGGGAGAAAGCATTTCTTTTTCACCTTTATAACCGATCGCGATTGCTAATTGCACATCGAAGTTTTCAGGAATATTTAATGTTTCCTTCGCAACATCTTTGTAAATACCGCTCATTGGGTGGGTGATTAAGCCTTCTTTAGCTGCTTGTAATGATAGGAATCCCCAAGCTGTGCCAGCATCGAATTCATTTGATCCTTTTGTATTGTCGGAAACTAGTACTGCTAATACTGGCGCATTTTTAGCCCATATTAAGTTTCCTTCCATTAAGATTGGATGGAACTTTTCGAGGTCAGCTTCTGTTTTAGCGACGATGAAGCGCCAAGGCTGGTTGTTGCCTGAAGAAGGTGCCCAGCGAGCAGCTTCAAATAGTCGGTTTAAAACGTCGTCGGCTACTGATTTGTTAGCATAAGAGCGCGGAGACCAACGATTTAAAAATAAGTCTTCAATTTCATGTTCAGCTGTTCGGTAATCTTTTGCTTGGAATGTCATAATAAAATCCTCCTACATGTATCAAACTTCCTTGTTTATTTTAAATTATTAAAACAAGTTTGCAAGCAACTAGACTTACGAAAAGTAAGTGCAGGGCTACTAGTTTTTCTTTTTAACTTGGATGTAATATGAGGGAAGGCCTGCATAATAATTGCTCAGCTGACTGTTTTAAACGGAATCGGCTAATACATATACCATTAAATTAATTGGTCTACTGCAATAACCCTGCCGCAATCGAGGACCGTAATATAAAAGAGACCCGTATTCTGCAATGCTTGTTCTGAGGGCAAAATACTGCGCAGCGGAGTTCGCTATGTTAAAATTTCATTGGAATAACATATAGAGGAGACGATGAAAATGGGTCAGTCATTACAAGGTAAAGTTGCGGTTGTAACAGGTGCGGCACGCGGAATCGGTAAAGCGGTAGCGGTGGCATTAGCAAAAGAGGGCATAAATGTAGGTGTGATTGCACGTTCTGAAAATGCACTGCAGCAAGTGGTGAAAGAAATCGAAAGCCATGGTGTTAAGGCTGCCTATGCAGTTGCAGATGTTTCAAATTTAGCTCAAGTACAGAAGGCTGCCGCTCATCTGAAAGAAGAGTTGGGATTAACAGATATTTTAATTAACAATGCAGGCGTCGGGAAATTTGAGAAGCTTGTCGATATGGACCCAGAGGATTTTAAAGAAATTGTCGACATCAACGTAATGGGGACATTTTATGTATCGCACACGATTGTACCGCAATTAATCGAAAAAAATGCGGGTGATGTCATTAATATTTCATCAACAAACGGGTTAAACGGTGCGGCGACATCAAGTGCGTACAGTGCTTCTAAATTCGGTGTCATCGGCTTGACAGAGTCGCTTGCCGCGGAAGTGCGCCGTCATAATATTCGCGTAACAGCATTGGCGCCAAGTACGATCGCAACAGATTTGGCGGATGCGCTGAACTTAGTGCCTGCCGATAAAAAAGACCAATATATGCACTCAGAGGATATTGCAGAATATATTGTAGCGCAATTAAAGCTAAACCAGCGCATGTATATCAAAAGTGCGACATTGATGAATACAAATCCGTTCTGATGAGAGGCTAGTTTTCAAAAATACGCTGCAAGAACCGATTGAACAACAAAAGCTCTTCACTCTGCTTACAGAATGAAGAGCTCTTTTATATTGACCTATTGTTTAATAAATGACATGTGTCATCTGTATTCATTGACGCCTGTCGATATTTTTGCAGATGCCTTCCAATATACGATAGAGGTACGGAAATGGAGGGGCATCAATATGAAACGTATTGCATTGATCGATATTTTAAGAGGGATCGCCATTTTAGGGACACTTGGAACAAATATTTGGATATTTGCGCATTTAGGTGATTTAAAGTATATAACGACCACGGACTTCACCGACTGGTCGGGTATGAACGATATTGTACGCATCCTTGTACTGTTCGTATTCAACGGTAAGCTGCTCGGCATATTAACGATTATGTTCGGGGTAGGAATGCAGATAAAATACGAGCAGTCCATCAGGCACAGTAAGCCTTGGATTGGGATGTATAAGTGGGTGATCGTATTTTTAATGGTGGAAGGTCTTCTGCACTATGTACTCGTAATGGAGTATGATGTGCTCATGAGCTATGCAGTGACTGCAGGAATTATTGCTGTCATACTAAAGCGCGGGGAACGTGCGATGAAACGGGCGTTATGGGTTGCCGGAGTTTTCCATTTTGGAATGCTTGCTCTAATTTTTACTTCAATGCTGATGGGCCCGGCGTTTTCAATGGCAAGCTCTCCACAGCTGATCGCGATTTATGCAGAAGGGTCATGGCTGGATCAGGTCCAGAATCGTCTCATGAACTTTATGCTCTATAGAACAGAGGCAATTTTTATTATTCCTTTGAATATTCTTTTATTTATTATTGGTATAAAGCTTATGCGCAGCGGTGCTTTCTCCTTTACTGATCGCGGCATTGCAATTCAGCGGAAGCTGCTCATTTGGGGTCTAGGTCTAGGTCTGCCTTTGAATGCATTGACTTTTGTACCAGGCGGTCTATTTGATTTGCCTGTCCGCTATATGTTTGCCCCTGTACTGGCATTGGGTTATATAGGACTGATTGCTTTTCTTGTTCGGACATGCAGCACTTGGCGGATTTGGAAGTGGCTAGAGAAAACGGGGCGTATGTCTTTGAGCTGCTATATTCTGCAAAACATTACTGCAACGGCTATTTTTTACGGTTGGGGTTTAGGCCTCGGAGGTAATATGAATAGTGTGGAAATTACAGGGGTTTTTTGTATGATAGTAGTAGGGCAAATTATACTGGCGAATGTGTGGTTAGCTAAATTTCCGTATGGGCCTGTCGAATGGCTGCGGAAGGGAATATTGCAGATGCTGGAGAGATAGGGGGGCTAGATGCTGGAATGGTATCCTAAAAGTCAGGCAAGATATTTAATAATTGATGTACTGACCGTCCTGCTGTTCGGCTATGCGGTTGTCGTCTCGGCGCAGATTCCGTCACTTGTTTTCAAAATTGTATTTATAGTCATTTATTTAGGAGCCTATTACACGGCACTGTGGTATCAGGATGGTTTGTTGCTTCCGGCTGCCGTGCTTGGTTTTGTTATTACGGCATATTTGGCCTATTTAGGCGGCCCACAGTGGATATTCTTTCAGTTTGCCTTTGCAGACTTTGTCGGGCGAGCTGTCAACCGCCGTATTTTGTGGATTGCTACATTCATCAATTTCCTCCTTCTAGCCAGTCTCGTCTGGCGCTATCAGGAGGAGCTGTTTTCAAACGCACAGTCAATTGTACTGGCGGTTATGCTTTTTATTTTGCTGCTTCCGTGGTTACGCTATTATATGGAGAAGTCCAAACTGCTTCAGCGTGAGGTCGATAAAGCGGCAGTTCACATTGCGATGCAGCATGAGCGTCAGCGGATTGCACGCGATCTGCATGATACTTTAGGCCATACATTGACGGTCATAAAGGTGAAAACAGAGCTCGTTTCCAGACTGGTGCCAAACGAGGATCAGCGGATTCATAAAGAGCTCGATGATATTATACTGACAGTCCGAACAGCACATAAGCAGGTGCGTGAGATTATATCGGAAATAAACTTTTTATCCTTGCATAGCGAACTGGAGCGTTGTGAGCAACTGCTTAAGAATGCCGGTATCCGTATACAGATTGATCATCAGCTTACGAATATTCTGCTGACGAGTGTGCAGGAAACGATGCTTGCCTATAGTATCCGAGAGGCGGTAACGAATGTCGTGAAGCACAGTCATGCAGCTGCGTGCACAATACATCTTCACCAAAAAGAGGACAGAGTGGAAGTAGCTATTATCGATAACGGAATCGGTTTATCCGATAAGCAGCATGGTAATGGGTTATTTACAATGAAGGAACGGATGAAATCATTAAAGGGGAATGCAGAATTGACGTATGGCCAGGCGGGGACAAAGGTGTTCCTGACAATACCACTGAACTCAATGCAGGAGGGTGGAAAATGATTAGAATTTGTATCGCTGAGGATCAGCAGCTTCTGAGAGGCGCTTTAATATCGATTATGGAGCTTGAGGAGGATTTACACATAGTAGCTGAGGCGGCAGATGGAAAAGAGGCATGGGATTTAATTGTAAAGGAAAGGCCGGATATATGCATTTTGGATATTGAAATGCCGCATTTGACCGGGTTGGAAGTAGCTGCGAAAATACGCCGCCACAATCTTCCGTGCAAAGTGATGATTATGACTACTTTTGCAAGGGCCGGTTATTTGCAGGAAGCAATGGATCTTAGTATTGAAGCATATGTCCTGAAAGATGAGCCGATCGAATATGTGATTGGTGCTGTACGTAAAATTATGCAAAATGAAAGGGTAATCAGCCAGGATCTTGCAGCCGCTTTATTTATGAATGAAAAAAATCCTCTAAATGAACGGGAAATCAATGTGCTAAAGCTCGTGAAGGATGGATATACGACGAATGAAATCAGTAAGCAGCTATTCCTGACTAAAGGCACAATCCGCAACTATTTATCTTTATCCATTCAGAAGCTGGAAGTTGAAACGAGGCAGCAAGCTGTACAAAAGGCGGTTGAGAAGGGATGGATATAGTTTTAGGCGATAGGGAGAGTGTAGTAAGAAAACTCTAGTTAGATGGCTGCATAATTAATAACTCAAACTTCGCAGACTGAAATCGACAAATAAGCCTTGATATAGTTAGGCAGACCGTCAATCCATTGCTGTAATTGACTTTTGATTAGTTTTTGTAATGTTTTATTCGTCATTTTAAGGGCACCTTCAAGAAGCCCGATTAATTGCTGTAATGCGACAGCCCAATCCAGTTCGTTCACTTCATCACATAATTCATAAAAGATGCCACCTAATGTGCGTTGATCGTTATGGCAACGATTCTGCCAGGACAGGACGATGTATCTCGAAAACACAATCGTTGTGTGGCTAATCAGTAAATCATATGACATGCCTTGAAATTCTTTCTGAAGGCGTAAGAGGGATTTGGTCGTCTTGATAAAGACCTCAATATCCCAGCGCATGCCATAAATACGGACGATTTCCTGTTCAGAAAGCGTACAATCCGTGCTGAGAATCGCCAGCCATTCGCTCTTTTTATTGCGGTTTTGAATAAACACGACCTTTACCTGAATGCCATTTGCCATTGCGGTTTGAATCGATCGCATGATGCCTTTCTTACCGTAGACAGGTGCGGCAACCTTATATAGTTCCTTCAAAGATAGCCTTTTTCCGTTCACCAAATAACGCTGATTCGTTGCCTTGACCATGCCAATGACGTCAAGACCGAGTTCAGCGATTGATTGAATAAGAGGCTGCTGCGTAAACCACGTATCCATTAACACATAGTCAGCCGATACACCTGTTTGTAAGGCTCTCTCAAGCATACCTGGAATGACGGCAGGAGCCGATTCCAGCGCTTCTACACGACGTTTATAGCCAGAAGAACGCTTATCAATATTCTCGGAAATCCCATTGATTTGCGCCTTCTTTGAACTCAGTAACGTGAAGTCAAGCGGCATAAACGTAAAGCCGTCTGACCATCCCAAAGTAAGCATACGGAAGCCTTTATAAAAGCGCTTCGTTAACGATGAATGGTCCATACAACGCGCAAGGAGCTCTACTTTTTTACTGCGGTTTCGGTCGAACATGGAATCGTCTATGATGAAAACCTTTGGACGTTTTGCATCCGTCAGCTGATCCACCTTTTGAACGGCATGCGCGCTCAAATAGGTTAAAAAACGACGCCATGCAAACTTGGAATGATTCATGAAGCGATAAACAGAATCCTTGGCAGGGTAACGGTCTCCCTTTTTGGAATTTAAAAGGGTGAACCAGCTCTTATGATGAAAGATTAGGCAAAAAACAAGTTGAAACAAATAGGTTGTTGTGAAGCCAATTCTTTTAGTAATACCCGCTTTTCGAAGATGTTTCACGATTTCCAATTCACGAAATACGGAGTTTAATTCTTTTGGCAGTTGATTGTTTTGGTCATTATGCTCTATCATAATGGAAGCACCTCTTCTGTATGGTAGTGTTTTCTAGTCAAATTCACTATACCAAAGAATGAGGTGTTTTTTATATTTATAAAAATGTTTGTCAAGGTTCTTATTGAAACCGAGAAGAACCAAATAGAGCCAACTATTGGATCTAATTATTTAGGTGCGAAGTTTGAGTTAATAAAAAATAGAATGTGATATGGTGAACCTTATCATAAGTAAATGAGGTTTTTTAATCATCAAAAATGCAAGCCAAAAATAACAAGTTTTGTATAGAAATTTGTATATTTTTGGTTTGTTAAGATTCTATATTAAGCTAGGTAAGCTTATCTTTAACCCATTAAATATTATTTATTAAGTTGCTCATTAAACACACTAATTGAGTAATAGTTCTCTTTTAATAAGTTATCAATTATCTGCGATATTACACTTGGCTCTCGTAGGTC
>NZ_JBQCJW010000025.1:0-50373 GCF_051967575.1 Solibacillus silvestris | reverse complement strand
CCCTGAAACGCTTGATATACAACGTTTCTAGGGCTTTTAGTATTGCTAAATGCAACGCAATTTTATTAACGTGAGTAAGACATACCCATTCATCAAGTTGTTGTATTGACAAGGGTTAAGCGTAGTTTTTCATTTTCCGTCCCCCAAAAGTTACCCCAATCCGGGGGGAGAACAGCAAAATTTAGGCAAATTTCATAACATCTGCAATTACTTGTGCAGCACGTTTTTCATTTTCCTCAAAACTATGTGAATATACTTCCATAACCATTTTTGTAGTGTTACCCAACATTTTTGCTATTGTTGTAACAGGTACTCCGTTATTAATTAATATTGTTGCAAACGTATGCCGAAATCCATGCGGTGTAATTGTCTTTAATTTATTAGCGTTGATTACACGCTGTAGTGACTGACTGATATACGTATCAGAAATTGCTTCGCATGTTTGATAGGAGATTAAAGCAAAGCTAACTTCAAACTCTTTTTCATTGCGCCATTTCCCGTGAGCTAATAAATATTGTTTGGACCATGCTTTATATTTTTTTAAGGTGGCCATAAGTGATTCATCAACATTCAAAGTACGAATACTGTTTTCTGTTTTCGCTTTACGCTCGCCATACCGATCTCGAGTTCTTCCTATATTAATAGTAGATTTTTCGAAATCAATGTCTTTCCACCTCAATGCAGCAACTTCTCCACGACGCATCCCAGTAGCAGCAAGTAGGGCAAATACTGTGCAGACTGTTATGTTTTCATCTTTGTTCACGCATCTAAGAAACAAGGCTAGTTCTTCAGCGTTATAAACATTATCGCCGACTACATCTTTCTTCTCGCTATCATCCCCAGCGATTTGAATTTTCGTGAATCGATTACGTGTAATAATTTCGGCATCAACAGCACCATTAATCATTACTTTGAAAATGCGATGGTACAGCTTTATCGTACTTGTACTATATTTTTTGGCTATAAGTCCTTTAATATAAAGTGTTTTATAAGTCTCTTTGTCCAACTTGGCAAGCTTTTGATCACCGAGCAAAGGAATGATTTGCTGTTCAACAATCTTTCGACGTTGATTAATCGTCGTTACTTTCCACGTATTTTCATTTGCTTCAAGCCACTTGATGGCCCATTGTTTAATGGTGAGATTTTCATTTTCAATAAGTTTCGTATTACCTGCAGCAACTTCACTCTTAATTCGAAGCAATTCACGGAAGGCTATGTTTTCAGAAGTAAAGCCCCGAGCAGATTTTTCTTTACGACGACCGAAGGAGTCATAGTATCGATGCCTGTATGCGAACAATTTATTTTTGTTCGAATCAAAATACCAAAACAATTCTTTATCTTTCACACATTTATTCATTTTATAAGTTGTCATTTTTTCTGTCCTCTCGTCACTGGCGAGTGCAAAAAGAGACAGCTTCGATACATCACCTCCTATAAATGTATTTTTTTATTTAAATTTGAATTTTTTAATATTACAAGATCCATATATTTGATTTTAATTGGTCTAGGTTTGCTATAACTCATATCGAATGATTTCGTCATAGTGTACAAGTATGCATCCTCTTCATGGCGACCGAATTTATAGTTATCCTGAAAATATAGTAATCTTTGATAAGCAAATTCAAGAGTAACATTAAAATGTTTCGCTACATCTTCAGCGATTATGTAGGTTGTATTAAGTTCCGGATCTACTGAAAGTTTTAATAATTCATTGGATGGTATCAAAATGTTAGAAGCTAACTTAAATGCCTCTAATTCATTTTTATTAATTTCAACTGAATCAATATTTAATTGCGAGTGATTGTGTAAGTATAAATGAGAGAATTCATGAGCTAAATTAATTCTTTCGATTTGTTCATTTTCTGCAATGCAAAGAGTAATTATCCCTCGTCTGCCTTTCCCGGAAGATACTGCAGTATTTAGCCCATCACTCACTAATTCGAGATTTACTTTCATCCCGAATTTATCGCATAAATCATATAAATCTATTTCTAATAAAGACTTAATGTTTAACTTGTTACAAATCTCATTTACATACGATTCATACCTATCTTTATTTTTAGAAATAAGGAAGTCTCCAAGCACCATACCATCACTCCAAATAATCCTTATCATCTTCATCGATTTCTGATAATAATTTTTTTATTTTATCCCATGAACCAATCATCTGTTTAATTTTCTTTTCTGGATCCGACTTTAAATCCTCAAACGCTATTGGATGTTTTTTTAATTCTTGCAATATCTTAAAGTCATCTTCACTTAAAGTAATTTTTTTGTCAGCAATAATAACTTCATGTGTAATATCTTCTTCGTTCAAATAACCAGCGATTTGCATCAAATCGTTATAATCAACTTTTAATGCTTGTGCTATCTTTTCGATTGTTTGAGGTTTTGGTGTACCTCGCTTACCAGTTTCGATACGAGATAATTGTGCAGCGCTTATTTCTGCATACATTGCCACTTGATTAAGGGTCATTCCTTTAGAATCCCTAATCTTTTTTATATAAGCACCAAAATCAGTCATCATACCCCTCCTTAATCTATATTGTAAAATTTAAAATTACCAAAAGGAAATAAAATAGAGAATTTTTATATAAAAGTGTTGCCAAAAGGTAAAAACGGTGATATATTATTGCCATAAGGTAATTACCAAAAGGTAAAGAGGTGATATAAATGTCAAAACAAGCAATCTTTTTGGATAGTAATATTCTTCGCAATTACTTAAAGATCAATGGTATTTCAGAAGCAGAGTTCGCAAAAAATATAGGCGTCGCTCATAGTACAGTAAATCGGGTATTAAATGGTAAACGTAACCCAGGGGGGAAATTCATTTCAGGTGTATTAACAGAATATAAAGATTTATCCTTTAACGAGGTTTTTATTTTTGATACAGATTTACCAAAAGGTAATAAGACGGCATAGGAGGAATGAATGTGGAAAAAGAAAAAGTCGCAGTTATTGCTGAACAACTTACCGGTCTTACAAGTTCAGAATGGACTCGAATTAAACAAGTAGTTGATACGGAATTTAACTATAGAGCCGCCAAGGTGACGCTTGACGACCCTAAAGAGTTAAAACGTAGATTAGGTGTTGAATTTAACCTTCGACGATTTGCAGATAAATCGGACTGATTCTGTAGTCCTTGCCTTTGTAATGAATCATTACGTAATCCAATTGATACATCGTATGTTCCTTTTCTTTATTAAGTGGGCTCCATAGTTCTGCATTTTCTTCCCACCATATAAAGGGGCGAGTCATTTTTGGGCCCATACGGCAGTTATCATCATCGGAAAGGTTGACCCAATTACCTAATAAGTTTGCGTAAACTTGCAACATTTTCAACACCTCCAATCTATTAACAGTTTACCAGATTGGAGTAACAATAATTAGGAGGTTTTGCCATGAATCAATTAGTATTCATTGAAAATCAACAAGTTGTGACAGACAGCTTAACTATTTCAGAAGTGTTTAGAAAAGAACATTTTAATGTGACGAACGATATCAAAAATCAAATCAGTAAATTAGCTGAAGCTGGCGAGAAAGAATGGGGTGCCTTGAACTTTCAAGAGACCCATTATCAGCATCCGCAAAATAAACAACGGTATCCAAAATTCAACATGACCGAAGATGCGTTTACTCTTGTCGTTATGTCTTATGTGACACCAGAAGCGATGAAGATGAAAGTAAGATTCATTCAAGAATTCAAGCGTATGAGAAAGTTTATTGAAAAACAGGAACAGCAATCACAAGATCCGGTTGAACTAGCTTTACAAACATCCCTTATGAACTACCAGGAAATCAAAGGTATTAAAGAGGATGTAACTTATTTGAAAGATTCTATGCGAATTGACGGCATTCAGCAGAAGGCTATTCAATCAGCTGCTAAAGGCAAAGCGATTGATGCGCTAGGAGGCTTTGATACTAAAGCTTACAAAGCTTTAAGCAGCAAAACTTTCCGTTCTATTTGGAAAGAATTTAATACCTATTTCCAGTTGCCACGTTATGGGGAATTACCTAAAGCGAAATTCGATGAAGCGCTTTATTTTATTTCAAAATGGCGTCCGAGTGCTGCTTTAGAAATTGAAATCGAAGCATGTAACAGACAAGGAAATTTCCGTTTAGTTGATTAAAGAAAGGCGCTATACAAGCGCCACGGATAGGAGGTATGAAGATGGGAGCTTTAGCCACAGTTGAAGTGCAAGTGAACAATGAAATCATCGAAAAAACAGTAGAACGAAAAATTGATTCTTACCTTACACCAACACTACGTATGGTCACTGAAAAACATCTTTGTAAGATGTATAGCATGTCACCTAACGAATTGGCGCCGCTATTATTTGATGCAAAAGTTCGCATTCATGAGCGCCGAAAAGGTGAGAGAGGAAAAAGACGTTGGTTTTATCCCGAGGTCCAACAAGCCTTAGATGAAGTAATTAATGAAAACTTTTAAAAATTAACACTGGCGAGTGCTAATAAAGAGCAGCAGTCCAGGGCAATGGACTGCTAATAAATCATACAGCCGAGGGCAATCGGCAGATTTAGAAGAGCCAGGGCAATGGCTCAATAGCAAGTTAAGTTGTCTTGCTTAATGTAAGTATATAACTATTTTACAAATAAATGTGTTCTATCTGCGAACATTGGCACCATCAAAAGCTGATGTTCGAATTTCGAACACAGGGGGAGATAGACAATGCAAGGTGTACATTTAAAGCAGTTTCGCGAACAGGCGAAGCTAACGCAGCAACAACTCGCTGACAAAATATTTAAGTCTCGTACAGCAATATCGAAAATTGAAAATGACGAGCAGGAGATCACGCTGGGGACTTTCAAGGATTGGGTCATAGCGACAAATTGCGAGGTGCAGGCAGCAGTCGTTTTATTCGGAACAGAAATTTTTGCACAAGCTTCACAGGTTTTATCTTTAGTACCAGCATTCATTCGATTTTCAATCTTTTAGGGGGTTACGGAATGTTAAAAGCAGTACGCAATTACTTTTTTGAAGAAGATGCAAAAGTGGGAGCGTCAGACGTGGCCGTCTTAATAATAGTAGCAGCAAGCTTACTGTTCGCAGGCTACGCAATCTATCAAATGGGAGGGTTTTAATTGATCAGATGGTTATATCGTTGGTCCAATTTATCAACGCAACAACGTTTATTACTCAGCTCAGGGCAAATAAAAAACCGTTAATCGATGCAACGATCAACGGCTCAGGAATTTACCACAAATTCTACTTATATTATATCAAATTTTATCAGACAGTGCGAGAAGAATCTCGCTCTCGTCAAGCAGTCCTCAATCGGTTGGTTAGCCGGTCCTCGTGGAGTATTGAGGGTTGCTTGATGGGATTAGCAATCTGCCTATAATACCGAGCCCAGTACGCCATGACCTGCATGTAGGAGCGAGCGACAGCATTTAGCCCCAGCGGCGATGACCGTATTGTAGTTGGATTGGTGGTCAACCATCGGAAAGCAGGTGAAAATATGTGGGGTAATAAAGTCGAGTGTCCATATTGCGAACGTGAAAATGATGTATCGGACGCATTGCAGGATTTAGACAACGACAACAAGACCGACTGGGAGTGCGGTTACTGCGGCGAAGAATTTGAATTACAAGCAGAATTTGAACCAACTTGGGGCGCAAGCAAAATTGAGTATGTTGAATGTGAATGTTGCGGCGATGTCAGCAGGGAGTTTAAAAGACGCGGAAAGGTTATTCCTTACCCGGAAACTTATAAAGAAAATGTACTTTGTGAAAGTTGTTGGCGTGCTGGTGTATTAGCAGATATGAAAGGAGCTGAATAGTTTGAAAGAGTCAGCACACGATAATTGCGGCGAGTGCCGAAAGGATTTTAGCCCGGGGGAGATTGTCTATTATACCTGGTACGAAAATCTGACGTTCTGCGGTAAATGCAAGCGGATCATGAATGAGCGTGTTACGCCGTCTTATCTGGATTGGCAAGAGCGCATTAAAAAATAAGGAGTGATTTTATGTCAATGGTAGAAGGTTTGAAAAATGCTGCAGCAATCATCGCAAATTATCATTTGAAATCAGTAATTTCAGTTGATTGCGATAGTCAAGGAACACGTATTCAAATTTATGACGAAACCGAATTGGAGAAAATCAGCAATTTAGTAACCAATGAAACCAAGCCGAATATCAGTCGCACTTATGTGATGATCAGCGGCGTCAAAATTTTCGCCGTTACAAGCGATGTATCAAATTGGTTAGAGGAGATCGCGTGATGATTGAGGTTGAAAACACAACGTACAGTGGCATCGGTAAAACGTTCAGTGGTTTATATGATTCTTTCACACAATTGGTAGATTAAACGTGAGCTGTTACGAGCAGCTGATCACTTTAATAGAAGTTTATCACGATAATTACCCAATCATTGCATAAGAAAACCGCTGTTACGAGCAGCGGTTTGGATTAGGCCCATGACCAAATAATTTATTCCAGTTTAACTCATGGGCTTAGTTTTATCAAATACAACCTATCAGGAGGTTCTTTATATGAACAAATTACAGGAGCAAGAATTATTCGAACTGGAAGAACAACACCAGCAGGAACGAAAAGTATTCGTTATTACGGATTTAAACGGTCTGAACTGGGCGTTTCGTAAAATGAGTGCCATTCAAGCGAAATTAAATGAAGTGAAGCAACTGGCAGATGCGGAACGCGAGCGTATTGCTGATTGGGAGAAGAAAGAAAGTGCTGCATATCAAGATGATTTAGCTTTCTTCTCTCATAAAATCAGTGAATACCATGCATCAGTATTAGCAAACGATCCGAAAGCAAAATCCATTAAAACACCATATGGCGTAGCAAAATCGACAACAAGCAAAGCACAACCGGAAAAAGCAGATGAACAGGCATTAATTGAATACGCCAAAACAAACGAGCTTGACTTTGTAGAGGTCGAAACGAAGGAAAAGCTTAAATGGGCAGAGTTAAAGAAAACGCTCCGTGTGGTTGAATCTGACGGTGAATTAATTGTAGTTGATGCAGATGGACAAGTAGTGCCAGGTGTAGCAGTAAAACCGGAAACAGTCTCCTTCAAAGTAGAGGTGAGTGACTAATGATTTTTTCAGGGAGTAATTCGGAGGTTTCTGCAGCTATCGCAAAAGCATGGTCACAAATTGAAACGCCTAAGCATAATGCGACGGTGAAAGTTAACACAAAAAGTGGTGGCTCTTATTCTTTTGATTATACCGACTTAAACGGCATTTTTGAGGCAGTGCGTGAAGTTTATAAAGAGCACGGCATTGCAATCGTGCAAAACAGTTATACCGAAATTGGTCAAAATGGCTTGTTAGCGTGTGTAGAGACAATGTTTTTGCACAGTTCGGGGGAGTGGGTAAAATCTTATGCATTAAAATTCCCTGCAGCTGGTGGTATGCAAGATTTTGGGGGTCAAATCACTTACATGAAGCGATATAGCTTATCGGCAATGTTGGGGATTGCTACCGAAAAAGATGATGATGCGAACGGCGCTAGTGGCAATACGTACGATTATTCAAAGAGTAACAGTAATAGTGGTGGCCAACGTTCATCTGTACCAATGCCGAAAGATGCAAAAGAGGCAGGCGCAATTGCATTATCCTTCGGCAAACATAAAGGAAAAACTCTAAGCCAATTATGGCGAGAAGATAACCAATATATCATGTGGCTTGCTGAAAACGAAAAGACGGACAACGTCATTAAAGAAGCTATTGGCATGATGCAGGTTGCGGCAGCACAAAAACAAGCACAACAAAAAATGGAGCAAGGGGCTTAATGCCCCAAGCTTTTAGATAGCGAGGGATTATATGGAATGCCCATACTGCACAGGTCCAGTCGAATTTACGAGCAGCAAGCAATTTTACGGCAAAGATTACGGCATCAATATTTATGTCTGTTACCCATGCGACGCTTATGTAGGTACACATGGCAAAGGTAAAACACCAAAAGGGACGCTGGCCAATAAACAACTACGTTTACTACGCATGACGGCACACTCAATCTTTGATCCGTTATGGAAAGGTAAGCATCGCAAAATGGGGCGCAATGGGGCTTATCGTTTAATGCAAAAGCTTATGGATTTAGCGCCAGAAGAGGCGCATATCGCGATGTTTAATGAAGATCAGTGTCGCTTGTTAATTGACAAAATTAAAGAATATCGAGGGCTTCGTTAGTTTAGGAGAGTCAGGGCAATGACTCTATCAGTAAAAAGATTTTAGGAGGGCTAGGGCAATGGGCATCGTAAGGGTAGATACAGCGTTTCATACGGTATTTGACGGCGAGAAATTTAGTCACTTGTCAGATGCCAGTGGACACTTAATGACTCAGGATCAATGGCAAGAATTGAAAAAGGTTATGAATGAACTTTATAAAGTTCACAGCGATTATGCAATCAGAAAATATAACGAGGGCGCAGTAGAGCGTCGTATGGTAGAGACGCGTAAATATGTAGCTGAAAATCACCAAAAGAAACCTAAGAAACCGGGTGTTGTTTACTTCTTGAGTTATGAAAGGCACGGGATAAAGATTGGCTATACAAGAAATTTACAAGGTCGTTTGAGTCAACTACGTATAGCTTCACCTTTCCCTTTAACTTTAATCGGCTCCATTGAAACAGATGATCCAGAAGGTTTAGAACGCTATGCCCATCAATTCTTTGAAGCTTACAAGATTAATAGTGAATGGTTTTCAATAGATGAAATAGAAATTTTCGACTTTATTAACAGATATCAAAAATGAGGTGAAGGGCAATGACTCAGGGAACGCATGACAGCGTCAAAATGGAAGGTGTTTTAAAGAACGGATATGGTCTTTCACCAAAAATGGTTATGAAGGACAAACGGCTATCCATTGAAGCGAAGGCGATTTATGCATACATGTCATCTTATGCTGGGCATTCAGAAACCGCATTCCCTTCTGTCGGTTTAATGTGTTCGGACTTAGGCATATCGGAAGCTAGATTACGAAAACACAGAAATATGCTTGTTGATTGTGGCTACATTGAAATCGAACGGGAAAGCCCACAAGAAGGTAAGTTCGGGAAGAACGTTTACACCATCAAACAGTTAGTTCCTGAACCAACCATACAAAACAGCAGGATGGTAAAAACCAACCATACAAAACACCATGATGGTGATTTACCAGCACGGCAAAACGTTAGCACTAATAATAACAGTTCTTTTAATAATAACAGTATTACTAATAACAACAGTAATAACAAAGAAGAAGAAAAAGGCTCTCAAAATCCTTTCATCTTCTACCAAGAAAATGGGTTCGGTGTGCTTAGCAGCTTTGTATCAGACAAGTTAAATAACTGGATTGATGATTTATCGGAAGAACATGTTATTTACGCTATGCAGATTGCTGTTGAAAACAATTCAATTCGCTGGAATTACGTTGAAAAGATTTTAAAAGATTGGTTTAACCGTAACTTAATAACATTGGAAGCAGTACATGCAGCACGTGCGCAATTTGAAGCACAGAAAGGTGGCAAAACAAATGGAATCAATCCAAGACAACAAAGCTCTACAAGAGTTGATGCAGAGGAGCGACTTCGCCAACAGACTGAACGCCTTAAAGGCTTCTTACAGCCAGATGGGGATTCAACTACAAACGGTTCCTAATGATAAATGTGCTTTTTCTGAATGTGACGGAAGTGGAGTGTTGCATTTTATTAACTGGACGAAAAAAGCAGATGCCATTGAAAACCCTACGAAATATTACATGAAAGACCATGAAATTGAGTGGACGGAAAAATGTAAATGTGTAGATCAATCGGAATTTGAACGTAAGGTAACATCGTCTGGCATTCCAGGTAAGTACAGCAAAGCTAAAGTACATGGCTTCGGGATAGATTGCTATAAAAAACCTGAAAGCCAAACAGCAGCACGAATTGCTAAGCAAATGGCCGTTAATTACGTAGAGAAATACAAGGAGCTTTTATCCTTCAAGAAAAACGGACTCTATTTATATAGCACCACAAAAGGTAGTGGGAAAACAAGGTTAGCCAGTAGCATAGCAAACGGCTTAATCAAATTGCATAAGCAAAGCGTACTGTTCTTAAAAGCTACCGACATTTCGCCACAAATACGGAAAACATATAAAAAAGATTCAGAGAGTACGGAGGAAGATGTGCTCCGAGCATTCCGGAATGTGGATGTATTAATCATTGACGATTTGGCCGTAAGCACTGAAAAGGATTTTACCGAGGATTTAATTGGACGGATTTTAGATCATCGCATGGACAAGGGTGCAGTAACCATCATTACATCCAATAAAACCATCGATGAATTGAAAGAACATTTCCCGAAAGGCATTATTGCCAGTCGAGTGAAGAAGATGTGTTATGAGGTGTTAATGCCGGAAGAATCCGTTCGTGATGAAGAAGCTGAGCAGGAAAATCGTGAATTTGAAAATTTATTATTTGGAAAGAATGAGGGCGCTTAGGCGCTCTCGATTGGAGGATAAATGTGGAGAAGATAAAACTCACTCAGGCGCAAATCGACGCTATCAACAAAGCGCTAAGTCATTACGGAGACGCTGATTATTTAGTTGAAATGCATCAAAACGTAATAAACAAGGGGCACGAATGGTCACAGTGGAATGCCCTTAATGAGTTGTCGGTCACTGCTTTAAGTCATGCGCTTAAATATGGTTTCGAGGTGGAAGAGCAACCCGAATGGCAGCATATCTCGACTTCGTTCAACGAAAATTACGACAAACTTTTAGCGATATTCGAATCTATCGGAAAAACGACTACCGAGGAACTACTAGTCGAACAAGATTACGAATTAGCTAGTTTGAGCTATGCCATGCAGCAGAAAGATCAGTCTGAAATAGAGCGAAGCAAAAAGCGGTTAGCTGAAATACACAAGGAATTGGAGGGCTTGGGATGACAGAGGAACAGTTACAGGTGATTAAAATGCGAGCAAAGTACGCCACAGATGGACCGTGGAAAGTTGTAAAAAGTGAAGAATTCGGCATGCAAATTGGTACTGCTTGGGAGCATGGCCAGCTAAAAGCGGGTGTACCAATTGTTACAACGGAACATGGCATAGATGGTGTGACGGTTTATATAAATAAGGACAACGCTGAATTTATCGCTAATGCTCGTGAAGATGTACCAGCATTACTTCAACAAGTTACTAGTTTGCAAGATGAATATGAGCGCATGAAGCAGAGTCGAAATCATTGGCATAGCGTTGCTGTTGGAAGAAGAATGGCGACAACAGAATTAAAAGACCACCTAGACCGCACTGAACTAGCCGAGGTAAAAGCACGAATGGAGATTGAAGCACTCGGCGGATATTTTAACGCATTAATCAGACAACGCGATAGACAGCTGGAGGGTGAAAGAAAAGGCTCTCAGCGTGTTCAGGCGGAAAATGAGCAGTTACGTGAAGCGCTAACTATCATTTTGGAAGATGAGGCGCCGAATTGTGACGGTTACGAAACATTGATACATGCTACGGCACGCAAAGCATTGGCAGGTGAATCTAATGACTAATCCATTTATCGACAGAATCGGCTACGAAAATAATGAGTTTGCACGTATCGATTGGTACGACGAAAACGCTATAAAAGTCCATCATACGTTTTGTTATGACGAAGATGACGTTGAAACGGCTTATTACAATTACCTGATGCCCGGTAGCATTTACAGTCAGTGGCATCCGAAAATTATATTTATGAGCAAGCCAATACAGCGTGAGGCGGCATCAATAAGCTGTCGAGCATCATAAGGGAGGAAACAAGAATGAATCTAGCATTCTTAAAAATAGACGAAATCTTCGAACATATTGAATACAAAACTATCCAGATACCAGCGGGCGGCATTCAGTTTAAACATGAAAATGAAACCATCGCATCAGCCGAGCCCATCGAAATCAAAATGACACACACCGGCGATTTTATGAACGTTGTGCGCTATGTACCATTTGCCGTTTATTTAGATCAGTCGCTTGAGGCGGCCCAGCTGATTGGGGTATCCATTTTTAGCATTGTAGCGCATGAGGACGTACAGTGCGCCATCTATTCGGAATTACCGAAACGTTGCAAGGTGGTTCCGTTGTTTAAGCCAATGGATGAGCACGCGCTGTTTGCGCAAGAATATGGGGCTGCTTATGGGCAGTTGCTGGGGGTGTAGGGATGAAATTAAATGAGTACCAAGAATTAGCTAAACGCACGGCTAATCATAACCAGGATTTCGCCCTTGCAAATTGGGGATTAGGTTTAACAGGTGAAGCAGGTGAAGTTGGCGACTTAATTAAAAAGGCAGTCTTTCACGATCACGTAATTGACCAGGTAGAGATTAAAAAAGAATTGGGCGATGTACTTTGGTATCTTGCTCAAATTGCTACATCAGCAGGTCTGTCATTGGAAGAAGTAGCCACAGAAAATATCGAAAAACTTAAACGACGCTACCCAGATGGCTTTAGTACCGAAGCAAGCATTAATAGAGTTGATGTGAAAAAGGCAGGTGGTTACTAATGAAACTATGTGGACGCTGCAACAGGCAGTTAAAAACAAGTAAAAGCATGGAGCTAGGGTTTGGTCCAGTTTGCTACAAAAAACATCAGCAGGAACTGGCAGACGCTGAATTTGAGCGTAATCAAGTGACGATCGACGAGGTGATACAAGATGACGAGCTTACAAGTGCAAATCGGCGAGCGTCTTAAGTCGGTGAGAAATGCACTTGGCTACACCCTTCAACACTTAGCAAGTGTAACAGAGATGCACATTAATTCTCTTATGCGTATTGAAGGCGGTAAAGGCGAACCGAATTTAATCAAGGTCGCGAAACTATGCGAGTTTTACGACATCTCAATCGATTCATTGGTTTTTGACACGGGCAAGCAGTTTGAGGACTTACTAAATGACCTGAGAGGAGTTACGTATGATGTACGTGGAGCTGGTTAAGCGTATGGATCAAGACAAACTGGTTTTAGTGGGCTATTTCACGAAACACGAATTGAAAATATTAAAAGTCGAGGGCTATCGACAATTGCCATTCAATAAAAACGGTATACGAGTGGCTTAGGAGGTATAGGGCAATGATTCAAACGTTATCACTTTTCGGTGGTATTGCTGCAGATGATAAGGCGTGGAAAAAGTTAGGTATTCCAACCAAAAAAATTGATTATGTAGAAATACAACCAAATCGAGTGCGTGCATATAACGCACTCAATCCCTTTAAATATTCACCGCAAGATATTCGAGGGTGGAACTTGAAACCAGACATATTAGTTCATGGTAGTCCATGCCAATCGTTTAGTCGTGTAGGGCAACGCGAAGGGGGCGAAAAAGGCAGCGGGACCCAATCTTCATTAATGCATGAAACATTAAGAATAATAAAAGAAATGGGATCATGGCAACCCAAAATAGTTGTCTGGGAAAATGTAAAAGGCGTACTGGATAAAGGGATGATCGGCGCTTTCAATCAATATCTCCATGAAATGAGTGAACTTGGTTACACCAATTCGTTTGATGTACTGGATGCTCGTGATTTTGGCATACCTCATGCCAGAGAAAGAGTATTTTGCGTCAGTATTTTAGGAGAGAAAGCATTCGACTTTAGAAAACTGAAAAGAAAAACAATGCGGCATATCAGCGAATTGCTGGAATACAAATTCGATGATGAAGTACCGGAACAATATTTAATTACAATTCCTTCAATGCTTAATAAGATCTCTGAAATTAATCCGGTTAAGCCGTCAGACACTTACAAACGCCGGCTCGATGAAATAGTGGAGTTCTGTTACACCATTACAGAGCGCCAGGACCGTTGTCCAAACGCTGGCTATATTAAATGCGCACAGGGTTATCGCTATTTAACGGAGTTGGAAGTATGCAGATTATTAGGTTATGACGACAGCGATTATAAAAAGCTGCTAAAAGAGTTTCCTGGAAAGCCAGGTAAACGAAATTCAGTGATTTATGCATTATTCGGCAACAGCATTGTAGTAGATGTATTAGAGGCTATATTTGAGCTTATTATTTCCGGGGATTATGCGAAAGAACTTTTTGAAGAAACCAAAGGACAATTGCAGTTCGTTTGTTAGGAGGGACAACATGATTAAATTTACAATACCAGGCGCGACGCAGGCTCAAGAGAGACCGAAATTCAGTCGAGCAGGAAAAGGTGTTAAAGCAGTAGACCCACCAAAGTCACGTGCATACAAAGAAGTGGTCAAGCTCGTAGCATGGCAAAATAAGCCACAGGCGCTCATTGTAGCCCCTTTAAAGTTAGAAGTGGATGTTTATATCGTTCCACCAAAGAAGTACCACACAAAGCCAAAACAGGCACTTATTGCATCAGGAGAATTACGACCGACAACCAAGCCGGACTTAGATAATTTAGTAAAGGGCATTAAGGACGGCTGCAGTAAAATCATTTGGCATGATGATGCACAAATCGTGGAGATGGTGGTACGGAAATTTTATGACATGCAGCCACGGGCAGAAGTAAGAATAGAAACCATAAAAAGCATAGGGCTTTTGCTAGTTTAATAGATTTTTTGATGGATTGGCTTATTAAGTAATTGAACAAAAATGTGAAGTAAAAAGGAGAGAACCAATATGTATGATAAAGAAAAAGTTTATGACGAACAAATTTCTCCATTGATGGCTCAAATTTTGAAAATATGCAAAGAAAACGATGTTCAAATGGCTATGCAATTTTACTTACAAGATGCAGAAGCCAATGTAGATGGTGAGCCAATGTATTGTACGAGCTTTATTAATAACTTGAAAGAAGAACAAATCGATTATGTTGCAACAGAAGCTATGAGATGGGGTAAATCAGGTAAGCCGTTCATTATGACGGCAACTATTCGAGGATAACTACTAAGCAATCCGAACAAAATGCATAGGAAGGAGTAAAAAATGAAACCGCTAAGGCATTGTGGGATTTGTGAAGAACTGACACACAAAGAATTCTGTTTGAGATGCGAAGAACAATCAGATCGAATGAGACGAGCGATTCAGAAAAAGCTGATTGTAAAACGTATTAAGAGAATTAAGACATAAAAAAAGACCTGAGTTTCCACGCTCAAGTCAGCAAAATTATACAAGCTCATTATAACAATGCTGGGCTTGTATAACAAACAAAAACCGTAGCACTCGCCATGCTACGGTTTCCCTACTGCGTAATTTATCCATCACAAGTAAATTATAGCATAAGGGGGCAGTCTTATGTATTTCGCAGATTTATTAGAGGAGTACAAGCAGTTGTTAGGGAAAATGAAGGGCGAGGGCGTGACAAGCGGAGAAATGTTCCGTGAAGTCAAACAGGCAATTGAATGGATGGAAACAGGTTATGACCCTGCAGAGTATCGGGCAGCTACTCGAGTGGACGCATTTCCGATGGATCCGTACCATATGCAAACGTATATGGCTTATGCCAATAACGAGTTTGAAATGTTGGAGAGCATAACGAATTTGCAGAATTACTTAGAATCACATAAAGATCAACAGCGATTTAAAGCAGACTGGCGAAAAGCTGAGGAAAATAAGAAAAAGGTGAATTGTGCTTTAAAAGGATTAACGGCAGATGAAAAAGCGGTGTTTGTTGCAATTGAAGCCGAGCGTCTTCCATTCAGCAAGGTTGCAAGAATGCTAGATATTAGTAAGAGCACGGTGCAGAGTTATTACAGCCGGGCCAAACGCAAGATTCATGCAAATATTACGCATGGCACGCAGGAGAGTTTGTTTGATGATATTGCGTAAGGTTGAACAATTATGTGGAGGAGTGATGATGTGGAACTTAATAAAATCTATCAAGGGCATTGTCTAGAGGTGCTAAAAACACTATCTGGCGAAAGTATAAATACAGTTGTCACAAGTCCTCCTTATTGGGGGCTACGTGACTATGGTATGGATGAACAAATAGGACTTGAAAATTCTGTTGAAGAATATGTTTCAGCACTTGTAGATGTGTTTCGAGAAATTAAACGGATCCTGAAAGACGATGGTACGGTTTGGCTAAATCTTGGAGATGCCTATGCAGGCAGTGGAAAAGGTGCATGGTCTCAAAAAGATAAGCAAAAGCATGTGTATGTTCCAAATCCCAATGGACAAGAAACAAAAATTAACAATGTCCCTAATGGGTTGAAACCAAAAGATTTAATCGGTTTGCCTTGGCGTGTAGCCTTTGCATTACAAGCGGATGGATGGTACTTACGACAGGACATCATTTGGAATAAACCTAATGCAATGCCTGAGAGTGTGAAAGATCGACCGACAAAATCACATGAGTATATTTTTTTAATGAGCAAGCAACCTCATTATTACTACAATCACGAAGCAATTAAAGAACCTGCTATTTACGGTACACAGGATGTTAGAGGTTCAGATGGTGCGATAGGACAACCCCAAAAACAACGTCGTATCGATAAAGCTAAAGGCTCGTTTAACGGTAAATATGGTCATGAGGCTTTTAGAGCTATAAGAGATAAACGTAACAAACGCTCCGTATGGACTGTAACAACAAAACCGTTGAAAGAAGCACATTTTGCTACTTTTCCAGAGGAATTAATTGAGCCTTGTATCCTAGCAGGTTGTCCGATAGATGGTGTTGTGATGGATCCATTCTTTGGTTCTGGAACAACAGGTTTGATGGCACTAAAACATAGCCGAAATTTTATCGGCATAGAACTCAATCCAGAGTATATAAAAATTGCAAAAAAGAGATTGAGTGAAGTGCAGTTGGAACTGATTCACGAATTAGGTTGATAAACATTCCGAACATTTTGAGAAGGAAGGAAACGTGAGTAATGAAAAATAAAATTTCAGAAATTAAAAAAGGGCAAAGAATTTTAGCTTTAGATGAAAATGAAATATATATTGTTGAACATAATGTACGTTCTACTGATAAAAAGGAATCTAACTCATTTGATTTCTTAACAAAAAAAGAAAAGAACGGTATCACAAGAGGATTTTCATTTGAAAAAGAAGATTCGGCTTATACAAGATTGAACCATTATGCGTAGATAGGAGAACGTAATGCCGTATTTAAATAAAAAAGAATTAGAGCATGTCGTAATGGAAGCTTTTAACGAAGGCATAACAGCAGCTATATCCATGAATCACCATGAAGGAACACCAGAACAACTTTTCTACTCTTTAAACTATGAAGAGTTCTGTAATCAAGTATTTAAAAAATCTGATGAAGATTAATCAACATTCGAACATTATAAGAACCAAATTGCGTAGGAGTTGAAGTATGAGTAAATTAATAGATATTGCATATGTAAGAAACTACGATATAGCACGTAAAATTTCAAAATTCTTTTATGAGGAAGGTTACGATGTGGGTATTTCAAATGTAACTATTAACACAGGAACTCATGGAGAACATCAAAATTGGCGACTGGATATTTTAGAACGACCAATCGTTGCGGAGTGCAAAGTGTGTGAACAAGAAGAAAAAATCTTTGAAAACGGTAAATGTATTCAGTGCTTTACAGATGAAATGCTTGAACGGTAGTTACTAAGCAATTCGAACAAAATCTTGCCATACGATTACCCTATATATAAGAGCACTTATTTTTACCACAAAATAAAAATGAGAGGCTACAGTATTCGAGAAATAGTTTTACCGAGGAGCGCCGGATGTTGGTGCTCCTTTTTCTGTACATAAAATAGACAAGCACTCAACAGGTGTTGTTGGCAAGTCTACGGCACCTGCACTCTGTTTGTCAGTTATTCGCTATACAGCACATCCTCTACCAGCTCGGTGGAAGAGTCAAAAAAAGGTTTCTCAAGGGATATGAAAGGGGTGTTATTTATGTTGACGACTTTGAAATGTGAGAAGTGTGATAGACCGGCTCAGTTAAAGGAGCAGGCCACTGGACGGACACGGAACGGGCATTTGAATGTTAAGAAGGTGTATCATCGTGTTTGTCCTTGTGGTGGGGAAATTAAACCTATGATGGATTAGGGCTTTGAGTAGTGCGTGCTATTGAGAGCAAAATATTATTAAAGATATAAGTCATCAAAGGGGCTATCATAGTAGCGAGGTGATATTTTGAAAGAAAAAGAAGATAAACAACTTGATTTAATATTAAATGCTTTGCTGTTCGCTATTTTTACAATAACGTTAGTAACTTTGACTGGCACTATACATTATTTTTACAAAGGTAGTGCCACGTTGCTTGCTGGGTTTATGGGTTTCATCGGTGCGGTAATAGGTGGTTATTTAACTTGGCGAGGTGTTGGATATAATATAGAACATCAAATAGCGAAAGATAGATACGTAAAGTTGCCTGATGAAATAAAAAAATGTTGGAAACTAAATAAATACCTCAGTTTCGGATACTTTTTATCGAACTTAACAAAAGAAAAAAGTTTAAATGAAACTAGAGATGCTATAATGAAATTTTATGACGATACAGAAGAGTTGGCTACAGAAATATCATTAGATATCAGTCCTGAAATGTATAAAATGACTATGAAGTACTATACGTTGTTAACGGATTATACAGTCTATGTTAATAGGAATGAAGTTGATACTTTTGAAAAAAAGATGGAAGAAATCTATAATAAATCTAGCTTAATATTACAAGCATATGAAAAAGAATATGAGGATCTTGCGGAAAGTTTTAGAGTGAAGATGTGACGAATTGTCGCGTCTTTTTTTATTTCACAAAGCAACTAGCATAATGAGGTGATGCCATTGATTGAGAAGAAATTAACATTGAAGCAACAAGCGTTTGCTGATTACTACATCGAATTGGGAAATGCGACAGAAGCTGCAATAAAGGCTGGATATAGCCAAAAGTACGCAGCGCAGAATACAGACAAATTACTAAAAAATACTAATGTTTCTGCTTATATAGAAAATCGCATGAAGGAAATCCAATCTCAACGTATTGCGGATCAAGAAGAAGTAATGGAATTATTAACTGCTGTATTACGTGGAGAGGCTAGATCAGCGGTTCTGCGTGGTATCGGAGAAGGTGCACAAGTAATTGAGGAGTATATGCCTCCTACGACAGCCGAACGTATTCGTGCAGCCGAATTAATCGGAAAACGATACGCTCTATTTACTGATAAGCAAGAAATTAACGCTACTGTTACACCAATATTCGTTGACGATATAAGCGGTGATAATAATGGCAGTTAAAAAGTTATCAGAACTCATACCAAAAGCTTTTCATCCATTATGGAATGCAGCACTAGCTAAAGATATTCTTCACGTAGTTTGCAAAGGCGGGCGTGGTTCGGGTAAATCATCGGACATTGCCCATGTTTTTGTGCAGTTACTAATGCGCTACCCAGTAAATGCAGTCGGTATTCGTAAAGTCGATAACACGATTGAAACATCTATATTCGAGCAGATAAAATGGGCAATCCACGAGCAGGGTGTGTCTCACTTGTTCAAAATCAATAAATCGCCGATGCGAGTAACCTACATGCCACGGGGTAACTATATGATTTTCAGAGGTGCGCAGGATCCGTCACGTATTAAATCATTAAAAAGTGCAAATTTCCCATTTGCTTTTGCTTGGGTAGAAGAAATGGCTGAATTTAAAAGTGAAGATGAAATTACGACCATTACCAACTCGCTATTACGTGGCGAACTGGAGAATGGTCTTTTTTATAAGTTTTTTTATTCATACAATCCACCAAAACGAAAGCAATCATGGGTGAATAAGAAATACGAGAGCTCGTTTCAGCCTGAAAATACATTTGTTCATCATTCTACTTATCTGGATAATCCCTTCATTTCTAAGCAATTTATCGATGAAGCAGAAGCAGCTAAAGAACGTAACGAAATGCGCTATCGCTGGGAATACCTCGGAGAAGCAATTGGCTCAGGTGTCGTACCTTTCGATAACTTACAAATAGAGAAAGGTAGCATTACCGACGAAATGGTTGCTTCATTCGATAACATTCGAAATGCAGTCGATTTCGGTTATGCTACGGATCCGTTAGCATTTGTCCGATGGCACTATGACAAAAAGAAAAACGCTATATACGCCATTGATGAAATATATGGTGTGAAAATCAGTAATCGCAAGCTTGCTCAACGATTAAAAGATAAAGGTTATCAAGCGGATCGTATAGCAGCAGATTCTGCGGAGCCGAAATCCATTGCGGAATTACGAGATGAATTAGGAGTGCCGAGGATATATGGCGTTAAGAAAGGGCCGGATAGCGTTGAATATGGTGAGGAATGGCTGGATGACTTAGATGCTATTTATATTGATCCATTACGTACACCAAACATTGCAAAGGAATTTGAAAATATTGATTATCAGACTGATAAAGACGGCAATCCGATTCCACGCTTGGAGGATAAAGATAATCATACAATTGATGCTACTCGCTATGCCTTTGAAGGCGATATGCGCCAGTCTACTTACAGTTTTAATTAGAGAGGTGATGTAAATGACAAACTTATTCCCCTATCAAGGGGCCATTACTGATACGGAAATATTAAATGAGCGTATCGCTTCAGGAGCAAAAAAAATTATCAGTAATATCAAGTTGCTTGAAAATGAAATCAATAAATTTAAAGCATCCGAAAAGCGTCAGTGGATGTTAACAGGTGAGCTTTATTACGAAGGCGAGCAAGACATTCTAAAGCGTGAGCGAAAGGTCATTGGTAAAGGTGGACGTTTAGAAATCAATAGGAATCTTCCCAATAATAAAATTCTTGACAACCAATACGCAAAGATTGTGGATCAAAAGGTGAACTACCAACTGGGGAAACCCATTACATTGGAATCCGAAAATCAGCAGTATTTAAAAGCACTTGAATCCATTTTTAATCGTCGTTTTCATCGTACATTGAAGCAGGTAGGGCAAGATGCGTTAAATAAGGGCATCGGCTGGCTGTTTCCGCATTATGATGATTGGGGTAATTTCGTAATTAAACGCTTTGAGCCTCATGAAATTATTCCTTTTTGGAAGGATTCAGAGCGGACTCAAGTAGATTTTGCTATTCGCTTCTATTCGACTGTCGCTTATGAGGGTGATAAAGAGGTGGTAATTGAAAAGGTCGAAGTTTACAGTGTCAGTGGCGTAGAATATTACGAGTGGTTTAATGGCCGTTTGGTTCCGGAGGTTATGAACGAATCCAGAGCATACATCACCGTTTACGATGGCGAAGATAAGCTTCAGGTAAATTGGCAGCGTGTACCGTTGGTCCCTTTTAAATTCAACAGCAAAGAGATTCCATTGATAAAACGTGTTAAATCGTTGCAGGATGGCATTAACATCATGCTTTCAGATTTCGAGAACAATATGCAGGAAGATGCGCGCAATACGATTTTGGTGGTGCATAACTATGATGGGCAGGACCTTGGCGAGTTCAGACGTAACCTTTCTCAATATGGTGCCGTTAAAGTACGTTCTGCTGATGGTTCAAAGGGTGGCATTGAAACGCTAACGGTTACAGTAAATGCTGACAACTACAAAGCCATTCTAGCACTGTTTAAAAAAGCATTGATTGAGAACGGTCGCGGCTATGATGCAAAAGACGAGCGTATGAGTAATAATCCAAATCAAATGAATATCCAGTCCATGTACAGTGATATCGAACTTGATGCGAACGGCATTGAAACCGAGTTTCAGGCATCTTTTGAGGAATTGTTATGGTTCGTTAATCAGCATTTAGCCAATACCGGTCAAGGTGATTTTGAAGGAGAAAAAGTGGATATTATCTTCAACCGAGATATTTTAATCAACGAAAAAGAAGTTGTTGAAGTATTGGAGAAGTCGTCTTACATGCCATTACAAAGTCGTCTAGCTCAACATCCATATGTAAAAGATGTGCAGCTTGAATTAAAGCGACTTGAAGAAGAACAGCAACAGCAGATGGATATGTATGATAATTACGGTGCTACATTTGAGCAGAAGCAGGTAGGTGATCGCGATGAATCAATGTAAATATTGTAGCGAAGAATATTCGTCCAGTGAATCTGATGCTGAAAATCCTAATGAATATTGCAGCAGACTTTGTGAAATTGTCGAGCGAATTGAGCCTGAATTGAATGATTGAGGGTGATTAAATGGCAAAGAAACCCCGTAGTTATTGGCAGAAGCGTTTTGAGTTATTGGAAGATGCCCAGCACAATCGCTCGCTCTTTTATTACGCCGATCTTGAAAAAGCTTACATCAAGGCCATGAACGAACTCGAAAAAGACATATTGAAATGGTACAACCGGTTTGCTGCTAACAATGAGATTTCGTTAGATGAAGCAAAGCGGCTTTTAAAGTCCGATGAATTAAAAGAGTTTCAATGGACGGTCGATGAATATATTGAATATGGCAAAAAGAACGCAATGAATCAGCAGTGGATGAAACAGCTCGAGAATGCATCGTCACGTGTCCATATTTCGCGCTTGGAGAGTTTGCGCATACAAATACAGCAACACGCAGAAAAACTCTATGACGGGCAAATTAAAGGCTTTGAGCAGTTTATCAAAGAGAGCTACCAGTCGCAGTATTATCATACGGCATTTGAGATACAGAGGGCTTTTGAAGTTGGTATTACTCTCCAGGCATTAGACGAGCGATTGTTAACTAAAGTAATTAGCAAACCATGGACAGCTGACGGCATGACCTTTAGCGCCAAAATATGGCGTGACAGGGGCATGCTGATCGATACGCTGCATACGGAGCTCACGCAATCGGTTGCCCGTGGAATTGGTCCTGAAAAAATTGTTTCCACCATTCATAAAAAGTTGGGTTCTTCAGCAACCAGAAATCAAGTACGCCGTTTGGTTATGACCGAATCGGCTTTTTTTAGTGCATCGGCGCAAAAGGATGCATTTAAGGAGCTGGATGTGGAGCAGTATGAAATCATTGCTACACTGGATAGCAAAACAAGCGATATTTGCCAGTCAATGGATGGGAAGGTATTTAAGCTTGCTGACTTTGAGCCTGGTGTAACAGCCAATCCGTTTCATCCTCATTGTCGCACGACCACAGCTCCATATTTTGATGATGAATTTGATTTTTCGCAACGTGCTGCCCGTGGTAAGGAGGGTGAGGTATATTACATTTCTAGCAATATAAAATATCCGGAGTGGGAAGAGAGGTTTGTTTCCTAAATATGGTACCATATTGTTACTGGAGGTGATAATGTGAATTACGAAGTGGTATTAAGCTATGGTGATGGAGGAATGCAATACCTTGATGTTGAAAATGTATCAAGAATACATGATACAAACGGTCTGATTACCTTTAGCAATGAACAAGGCGAAGATCTGTTAATTGTACCAATTTCAAAATTAGTTTACGCACAACTTGTAACAGAATAAATTATTTAGAAGTCATTTCAACTTATGGGATGGCTTTTTATTTTTGCCATACGAACGCCTATTTATAAAGGGAAAGATATGATGGACCTACTTCTCGTCTTTTTAGCGCTTTATGACGTTAAACTGAAAGTGTTTAAACCTATCGAGTCGTTACTCGTAAAACACGAATTAGGAGGATGGGATAATGAAGAAAGAAGATTTGATCGCAATGGGCTTTAGTGAGGAACAAGCTGACGCTCTTGTTAATAAATACGGAGCGATGATCCCGAAAGAGCGCTTTGACGAGGTGAACAATGCCAAGAAATCACTTGAAGATCAAGTGAAAACGCATGAAACGCAATTGAAAGAACTTCAGGGCAAAGCGAAAGGTAATGAGGAATTGCAGGCGGAAATCACAAAGTTGCAGGAGTCGCAAAAGCAAGCAAAAGAACAGTATGAGCAGCAATTGAAAGATGAGCGTATGTCTGCAGCATTAAAATTGTCACTGGCAGGCAAAGTACATGACGTCGATCTAGTGGCTGGATTGTTGGATAAGGCAACAGTGGAACTAGACGATAAAGGTAATGTAACAAAGGGGCTTGATGAGCAACTGAAATCGTTGCAAGAATCAAAGTCCTTTTTATTTGTGCCTGAAAAAACAGAAAAGAAAACGGAATTTAAAGGATGGAGTCCGGCTGGTGGTGAAAAAGAAAGTGCTGGTAGCGGAGAAGTAAGTTTCGGTAAACAAATTGCCGAAGAACGTTCAAAAGGAACGGAGCAATTAGATACAGCTCGCGACAGTTATTTTAAATAAAGGGGATGGATTTTAATGAGTAAATTTGTAGAAACAACTTATACAAATAAAAAAGAAATTTTAAAGTTTCCAGATCACTACGTGAACCTTGCAATTACGGTTGATGATGCGGGGGTAACGGCGAATGCGGAAGGAAAAAAGATTGTTCCAGCGGGTACAATTCTCGGTGGTGGTTTCCTTACCGATGATACAAAATTAGCTGTCAAATCAAATGACGAGAATGCAGAAGGTGTACTGTTTAACGACACCGATGTAACTTATGGGCCAGCTTCAGGCGCAGCTCTTATTCATGGCTTCTTAGCATTAGATAAGCTACCCGAAGCACCATCGACAGAAGCAGCTGCAGCACTTAAACAAATTACATTTTTGAAATAAGAGAGGATGAAAGTTAATGCCAACAATTTTTGATTTAGTAAATGCAAAAAATATTGCGGAGTATTACGAGAACAACCCATCTAATACTATTCCGTATTTAGGAGCAACTCTGTTCCCGCCTAAAAAACAACTTGGCTTAGATTTAAGTTGGATTAAAGGGTCGAAGGGATTGCCGGTTGCTTTGATGCCATCTGAATTTGATGCTAAAGCTACTTTACGCGATCGCATCGGCTTCAAAAAAATCGAAACGGAAATGCCGTTCTTCCGTGAGGCAATGCGAGTGGGTGAGAAAGATCGTCAAGAATTAAATCGCTTGCTATCATCTAACTTGGATAGTATGACGCGGACATTAATCGCTAATATTTATGACGACATCACTAATTTGGTGAACGGAGCTAATGTGCAACCTGAGCGAATGATTATGCAATTACTAAGCACAGGTAAAATTAAAATCACGGCAAATCGCCAAGATTTCGACTATGACTACAAAATGAAAAGCGATCACAAAGAAGCGTTGGCAGGTAATGCGGCATGGAGCAATCCGGATGCTACACCGATTGAAGATATTATTCGTTGGCAAGATACCGTGGAAGATAATACGGGTGTGCGCCCTACAAATGCGATTTTAACTCGAAAAACTTTCGGGTATCTATTGAAACACCCAAGCATTCGATTAGACATGAATCCGTTGGGCGGACAAAACATTATTTTAACGGATGCCTTATTAAAGCAGTACCTGCAAGATAAGTTAGGAATTTCGATTGCTGTTTACAATAAGAAATACTTAGATGAAAGCGGTGCTTCTAAAAACTTTTATCCAGATGATTTCTTTACGCTTATTCCGGACGGTACGCTTGGGAATACGTATTACGGAACAACGCCGGAGGAATCCGATTTATTAACTGGCCAATCGAATGCCGAAGTTTCTATTGTTAATACAGGAGTGGCGGTTACCACGGTTAAAGAACCTCATCCAGTGAATGTTGAAACAATTGTATCTGAAATTGTAATGCCAAGCTTTGAAACGATTGATAATATCTTCATCGCACAAGTAAATTAAGTGGGCAGGTGATTTAGTGGCGAATATTAAAGTAAAAGTTAAAAGTGGCGCTTTTCCGGTGAGGTATAAGGGAGAGCGCTTTTTGGCTGGACAAGAAATAACAATTGACGAGAAGCATTTTAATGGTGTGATTATGGAACGCTTGGCGGTAACCGAAGAACCAAAGAAACCTGCGGCACGTACGAAAAAAACGACTGAAAGTGAGTGATAGCTATGTCAGTCAAATTGGAAATGGAAGATGTTAAACAACGGCTGGCTTCATTGGGTATCGTTTTATCGAATGAACCAACGTCTACGGATAACTTTCTGCTTAATTTTGCGATCAATAAGACAGTGGATCATATTAAGAACCAAACCAATTTAAGCGCTGTACCTGAAGGACTCACTCTTGTTGCTATTGATATGGCAGTGGGTGAGTTTTTGTATGCGAAGAAATCGATGGGCTTGCTTGATTTGAGCTCGTTAGATTTTTCCACAGCTGCAAAGCGTGTTAAAGACGGCGATACCGATGTTGAGTTTCTTGTGGATGTCAAAACTACTCCCGAAGCTAAATTCAACGCCTTTTTAAATTATCTGCAGCATAATGAAACTGATTTTGTTAAGTACCGGGTGCTCACATGGTAAGTGCTCGCAGGAAGGCGCTTGAAACGTTATGGAATGGGTCGTGTGATGTTATTGGCTGGGGTGAAGTAGAAGATCCTGTTACTCATATTAGTAAGCCAGGGGAACTTATTTTACATCAGGGTTTAAAATGCAAGCTCTCCCACAAAAATATTAGCGCTACATCTCAAACGGGTGCCGGTGCTATTTTAGTGCAGCAAATTAAGTTGTCGCTTGGGAATGAGTATGAAATCCCTGCAGGTAGCAAAGTCATTGTTACCCAAAACGGCAAGACTGCTGCATACAAGCATAGTGGAGAGCCTGCTGTATTTATGGACCATCAGGAAATCGTTTTGGAAATCTTCCGGGGGTGGGCATGATGGGTAGAGGCGCAAGAATTGATATTCGTCAGCTGAAACAAATGCAAAAGAAATTGGAACGTCTGGAACGCGCAGGCTTTGAAAAATTCTGCGAAGCCGCTGCAAAAGAGTTGGCGGCGCGCATGCTCTCTAAAGTGATTAAGCGCACACCTGTTGCAGACCCATCTAAATGGAAAACGCCAGTAAAAGGCTATGTGGGAGGTACGTTACGCCGTGGTTGGACGATTAAATCCAATGTTCGTAAAGTTGGAAATATGTATGAGGTGGAAGTCATAAACCCTGTCGAATATGCGGCCTATGTTGAGTACGGAAGACGTACCCGTGATCATAAAGGTTTTGTGCCCGGCCGCTTTATGATGACTATTTCAGCTGACGAGGTCGAACGTGCCGCACCGGCTATTTTAGAGCGAAAACTCATGCGATTACTAAAGGAGGCTTTCGATGGAAATTGAGGATATTACAATCGCTATATCCCGGGAGCTTCAGGAGGCTTTCGGTAGTAGCTACAAAAAATATACAGGTGAAATACCACAAGGCTTTCAAACGCCTTGTTTTTTTATTCAGTTTTTGAGCTTTGAGCATATTCGAAAAATAGGTGGCCGATGGCGTGTTACACCATTATTCAATGTGCAGTATTTCCCGAGCAATGGCGCATCAGAAAGCGCGAATATGAGTTTGAAAGTACAACAGGCATTAAAGAATGTCACGCTCTTAAACGGTGCTACTATGCTTGCTCGTGGAGCTAATAGCGAAGTTGTCGATGGCATTGCACACAACTTTATGCGTTTTGACTTTGATCTGTTAGAAGTTGAAGTGAAAGTGCTCATGGGGTCGCTTGATCATTATTTAAATAAAGAAAGGGTGGTATCAGTTGGCGAGAACGATTAAAGAAAAAGTCGGGCCAGTACCTGCTGAAAAAGTCAGTGAAACGATTCAGTCGGTCGTACCGACATTTACGAAAGATCAGCTGGTAACAAGCCGTAAATATATTCACCGGCGGGATGCACTTAATGCATTGCTAGATGATAGCAAGCGATACACGTTCACTCAGGTGGACAAGATTTTAAAAGATTTTGATAAAGGAGTGAAATAAATGTTAGGTGGAGGCCCTTTTTTAACACAAAACAAAGTATTACCAGGTACGTATCATAATTTTATCAGTGCGGCCCGTGCTTTTGTGAACTTATCTGACCGCGGTTATGTCGGTTTGCCCGTCCCATTAGACTGGGGAGTTGATGGCGCAGTGTTTGCTGTGACTACGGAGGATTTACAAAAGGATAGCCGTAAAATCTTTGGCTACGACTATACGGACGACAAGCTAAAAGGCATTCGGGACGTATTCAAAAATGCGATTACCGTGTATTTTTACAAGCTAGCTGTAAATGCTGTTCCTGCTCAAAATGATTTTGCTACAGCTAAATACACGGGCGTACGTGGTAATGCTCTTACAATTACCGTACAAACAAATGTTGATGAACCAACTAATTTTGACGTTAAAACGTTACTTGATGGGGTTGTGGTGGATGAGCAGACCGTTGCGGCCGCTGCAGACTTAGCGGCAAATGATTTTGTTACGTTTAAACCAGCTGCGACATTAGTTGTTACGGCTGGCATGCCATTAACAGGCGGTTCCAATGGCGATGCAATTACAGGTGGTGCACATCAAGAAGCATTGGACGAGTTAGAGGCATACGGCTTTAATACGCTGGGTTGTTTATCTACAGAGCCAGCAATCAAATCACTTTACGTTGAGTATACAAAACGTATCCGTGACCAGGTAGGTGGTAAATTCCAGTTAGTTGGTCATAAGGTCGGTGCGACTGACCATGAAGGAATCATCGATGTGCAAAACGATGCAGTTGGTGATGAAGTATTTGGCGCAGTTTATTGGGCTACGGGCGCACAAGCAGGCGTTGCTGTTAATAAATCCAATACCAATAAAAAGTACGACGGTGAATTCGAGCTCGCTATGGACGAAACCAAAACACAAACACAGCTTATCGCACTTTTAAAAGGCGGGAAATATGTATTCCATCGTGTGGGTGATGAAGTTCGAGTGCTTGAAGATGTGAATACGTTCACTTCATTCACGGTTGATAAAAATGAAGATTTCAGTATGAACCAAGTTATCCGTGTACTCGATCAAATTGCTATTGATACAGCTCAATTATTTAATAACCGTTATCTTGGTAAAGTGCCAAATGACCAAGATGGCCGCATTTCGTTATGGAATGATGTTGTAGCTCACCGTCGTGAACTCCAAAGCATCCGTGCTATTCAAAATTTCTTACCGGATCAAGTGTTAGTTGAGCCGGGTAATTCAAAAAAGTCAGTAGTGGTAAATGAAGTTGTTGAGCCAACGGTGGCCATGTCGCAACTTTATATTACGACTACAGTGGCATAAGGGGGTAAAATTTTATGGCAGATTTAACAATGCATGCCCGTGACGCCATTCATGGTGCGCAGGGGCGGGCTTATGTGACTGTTGAAGGTAACCGTTATCTGTTTGCGAATCTAATCAATTTAGAAGCACGCTGGGACAAAACAAAAACGCAAGTGCCTATCATGGGACGTGTTTCAAAAGGGAATAAATCAACAGGTGGAGAAGGTACTGGATCGGCTACTTTCCACTATAATACATCCATCTTCCGTGAACTTTTATATCGTTACCAAGAAACGGGAGAGGATATTTATTTTGACATCCAAGTCACTAATGAAGATGCGAGTTCAACGGTTGGTCGCCAAACGACGATTCTAAAAGATTGCAATATGGACGGCGGCATTGTTGCGCTATTAGATGCCGATGCCGAGTATTTAGAGGATTCGGTCGATTTCACTTTTGAATCATTCGAATTACCTGAAGTTTATTCTATTTTGAATACAATGCAGTCTTGATATTGAGCTTGCCGTTTATTCGGCAGGCTTTTCTTATAATTAAAAATCAGGAGGTATGAAGCAGATGTCAAAATTTGCAGATGTATTAGGAACAACTCCTAGCAATGGGGAATCTATACAAAAACATTTTGCCGAAATTTACCGTCAAATAGGAACACATTTCATAAATAATGCTGACCGTTTAGGAGATAACGTAGTCGAAGGAACAAGTGGCATTGATATTTTCATCAGCTTAGAACCTAACAGCACAGTATCGATTGATATTTCACAAAAAGAGATATTAGTGAAACAAAGTTTGTCAGCAGCTGCAACTATCGGTAAGTTGCAAGTAGATTCTAAGTTCAATCGGATTATGCAACCAAATGTGGAACAAGTCATCGATTCATTAAAAAATAAAATTGAGAAAAGCATGGAGGAGTTAACAAATGAGTAATTTAACAGCCTTTTTAGCCCAAAACGCAATTAATCCAGAGGCAGAGGAGCACGTAGTTTCAAAACGTTTCGTAGACCCCGAAACAAAACAACCAATGAAGTGGCAAGTAGCTTCAGTAGATTCAGACCGTGATGAAGCGTTACGTAAACAACATACAAAACGATTACCGGTACCAGGTAAAAAGAATGTGTTTCAGCCAACTACTGATTACGATGCATACTTAACATCTTTGGCGGTAGAATGCACAAAATTCCCGAATTTGCATGATACTGAGCTACAAAATTCTTACAAAGTAATGGGTGCAGAAGCCTTGCTTAAAAAGATGCTCTTACCAGGTGAATATGCTGAATATCTAAAAGTTGTACAGAATGCTAACGGCTTTGATGTTGGCATGGAAGAGGCAGTAGAAGAAGCAAAAAACTAATTGAGGACGGCGACTATGATGCAAACATTGCTTATTATTGTTTGCATAAATTACATAAGTGGCCGTCTGAATATGATTCTTTGCCGAAGTGGGAAAAGGCTTTTGTGATTGCTGCTGTCCAGATTAAGATGGCAGCAGATGAAAAAGCGGCGAAAGAAGCGAAAAGAGCTGGGAAGAAAGGGAAACGGAAATAAAGAAGAGGAGGCGCGATAATGGATATTAGAAAGGTAGTTGATGGGGTATTGGAGGCAAAACATTCAAAAGCAACAACCGCAGAGGCAAACTTACTTGCGTGCGAGCTGCTGCTTAAAGAATTTGAAAACACTACACCCCATGAATTACAAAAGTATCTTGTGGATATTCAATTGCAGAAAAAAGAACCCAAATGTACTATCACACTTTCATTCCCTTTGGTATTCAAGGAGCCAATGCTGAACGAGTGCTAGGCCTTATAAAGCTATTTCGGATCACTGCGATTCAGAGGGGGTCCTAACTCGGGACATCCCTACAAACAGTGGTGTTCAGCAGAAAAAGCTTTAACGTTTTTAGATCCATGCGGTGCAATTAAATTTATGTTGATGAAGATGGGTGGATAAGTTATACAGTCATCGATAAGACGGGTGGAAAATAACTGTTGCAATATTACAATTTCTTACACCCGTCAAATTGACGGGTATGAATCAGAAGTTTGCAGGTAGAGACAATTCGTCCCTTTCTGATGGCAAAAGAAAAAACGGTAGAAGGGAGTGCGGAATATGGATTTTCGATTGAAAGAAGTCTATTGGAAGGATGAAGATGGAAAGCATTATATGTTATGGTTTCGAGAAAGTATTTTAGGTGATATTAAAATTATCGGTTTCGGTGTAGGGGATAGTCAAGGTGGTTGTCCCAAAAAGGTGGAATTAACAAGGAAAAGCCCTACGATTCCAGATAAAGTTCAACATTTTATCAGAACGGTAGGGTTTCGAATTAAAGGTCGTTTACAAAATCTACGCCATACTCGGTTAAAGTGACGTAACTTGTATTCAACGCTTTGTTAGGTCTTTCTATATAACCTTCAGCATAAAGGTTATCAAGTGCACTTCTAGCTTCATTTTCCTCTCCAACAGGAAATATGAAGTAGCTAGTTAGTGAATTATTTTCGCGATAATTTTTTTGTGCATTTCTCAAAATAGCATTTTCAAGCTTTTTCATTTATCTCACCTCCTCCTGTAAATATTATACAGTAAGGGGATGGATGTTTTAAAAATAGTTTGACATTTTAATAATGGTGCTTTATATTAAAGTCAATAATATTTGTTAGCAGTTATTTGCCCATAAGTGGGCAAAGCTTATAGCAACTTTATTGCTAACAAATTAAATATCGATTTTATACGGAAGCACCGTAAACACTGATCTAGCTATCAGTCTGTTTACGGTGCTTTTTTGTACTTATTTTTGGAGCAAATACTGTCAATTTTACTTTTAGAAAAAGAACTACAATGGATTTAAATAAAATAAAGGTGAACGAAATTTCGTTCACCTTGAAGGAAAAGGTTCCCATAAAACGTGAGTATCCATAGAATTATTTTCTGGTGGTGAAGGATTGTCGAATAATCTCATCCTAGTGTTACAAAGGTTTTTTTGGTAGGCTATGGATACAAAAAAAGCTAGCGACAATTTGCCACTAGCCTGGTCACCATCTTTCAATATTAAAATAGCTTACAAAGAATTCGCGGAGATAACCTAGTAGGCTACGAGTTTAGATCATCATAATAATGCATTTGTCTAAAAGGGTGATTTTCAAGATTTAAAGAAGCTATAAAATCGCTTGTAATTGTATCTTCCAATTTATTTCTTTCGCTCCACGTTATTTGTGAAAGCACACTTTGCTTAAAATCTTTGGTAAAAATAAAATCCAAATATAAGCCTGGTAAAATTTCTTGTTTTGAATATTCGTCTTCTTTAACAACAATTTTTTCTAATCTTAATTTAAGTACATGTTCGGATTCTTTGTTATCTAAATTAAAACTAATGTAATATTCGATAGTCATATTTTTAGAATCAACTGTTCTTTTAATTAACTTGTGATTGAAATTAATTTTTTTAATTAAATCTTCAGGTCCAACATTTAAGTAATCACAAAGTATTTCTAATGTTTCGTATTGAATACCTTTCGATTCATTATAATAGAGTCCTCGAACTGCGGTTTTAGAAAGAGGAGTGTCATTTATTATGTCTGCCATTTTTAAACCTCTTTCAGCTAGCAAAACGGCTAAATTACACTTAATCAAATTAATGGCTCCTTTGTTTTTAGATTTTGGTGTTATCTACATTCTAAACGATTAGAGCACGTTTGGTAATCTCCTTGAGTCTAAAAGTTTTGTAAGAAGGAATAAAAGTGTTGACAATAGGATTTTCTGTAAGTATTATAAATAACAACAAAGGTTTTGTGTGTAATACCTTTAGTTGTGTAAGTGTACTTTTGGGAGGTGGGGAAATGATTCAAAATAATTTTCGAATATTATTAGCTAAACAAAAGAAAAAAATGGCAGATGTAGAAAAAGAAACTGGTTTATCCAAAAATACTATTAGAGGGTTGTATTATGAAACATCGAAAGGTATTCAGTTTTCTACGTTAAACATTGTATGTGATTATCTTGATTGTGAAATTGGGGATTTAATACAAATTAAAAAGGAGGAACTTGTATGAGTGAATTAAAAATGTTTGAACATCCGATGTTTGGTGAATTGCCGATATTTACAATTGAGGGTATTGAGTGGTTTGGAGCAACTGAAGCTGCAAAGGCTTTAACTTTCAGTAATCCCTATAAAGCGGTGGATAATCATGTTGACCAAGAGGACTGTACGGTCCATACAGTCCTTACAAAAGGGGGAAAACAGCCCAAAAAATTTATTAATGAATCGGGTTTGTACAATTTAATTTTCGGAGCTGCCAATCAAGGTAATAGCCCAGAAATTAAAGAGCAAGCAAAAAAATTTAAACGATGGGTTACGTCAGAAGTTTTGCCGACAATCCGTAAAACAGGGGGGTATGTACAAGAAAACAGAGCGATTGACTTTGTTGATGTTTGGTTGCCTCAATTAGATGATCATACAAAGCAGGCTGTGGCTAGTACATTGGAAACAAACAGAAAGTTACTTACCGAGAATGACTCCTTAAAGTCAGCGATTAAACAATTAAAACCTAAAGCGGATTATACTGACACCATTTTGAAAAATAAGGGGTTAGTCACGATCGGTCAAATCTCAAAAGATTATGGTATGTCAGCGACAAAAATGAATGAGTTGCTGAATGTCTTGAAAGTACAATATAAGCAAAGTGGTCAGTGGTTGTTGTACGCCAAGCATCAAGCTAAAGGCTATACACATTCCGATACAATTAATATCACTCGTTCAGATGGATCGCCAGATGTTCGGATGAATACAAAATGGACTCAAGTAGGGCGTTTGTTTATTTATGAATTGTTAAAAGAAAACGATATTTTACCAATGATTGAACGAGAATTTAAACAAGTAAAATAGGAGAGAATAGAATGAATACACCGATTAAATTAAAGGTAATTGAAGGTATCAAAATAGAAAAGCCCGATTATTTCTCTCTTTATTCCAATGCTTTCATAAAAACTCTTGAACCAGCAATGCAAAAGTATTCAACCGTTAAAGAATATGACAAAGATACTATTAAGAAGTTAGTTTGGTCAGGTACTAAAATGGTCAACACTTTTGATTCAAGAAGTAATGATAAAGAAGGGTTATTAGGGAAATTTTCAATAATTACAGCAGTTAACACATTGATGGCTTTATTAACTCCAAGAGAATTCCAAAATATTTTCCCAATCGATAAAATTTATCTTGATGAAAATGACGGCTGGAAGGATTACTTTTATACTCGTAAATACATTGAGGCTTTCGGTGAAGATAAAGTAATTGGTGAAGAAATTGAAAATTTCCTTTGGGAATACCAAAATTGGACCATTAGTTTTTATATGGTGGAAAAAATGGGCGTAATTAGTGATTTGAGAAAGTTAGAAACAGGTAAGGGAATCATGGAAGAATTTCTCGAAGAACAAGGCGTTTCGACATATACAATGCACGAAGGGGTTAATGGTAAGAAATTTTTAGAAAACATCCAAACTGGCGAGGTCTCAGAGATTAATAAACCTAAACCAAAATATTTAAAACTAATAAAATAAATCCACATTTCAAGTTGGCGCTCGAAATGTGGCATCACGAGTGACATCCACTCCAACTAATCAAATGTATTATAACCGATAACGGTTGTAATTAAAAGTGGATGTCCTCGAAATTAGGAGGAATATCAATGAAGATAATGGACGTAGCTATTAGATGGAAGCAAGAACTAGAAGAAATGAGTTTAACGGATCTATATTTTCTAAGAGATTATAGTACTTTCGTACAAAGCGAAAACAAATATGTGCGAAAAATGGGCGAGATGATATTAGAACGTATTGACATAATTGAAAAGGTAGCGTAACAGCAAATTTAACACCCTCGCCTGAGGGTGTTTTTTCATTGAAAGGGGTGGTGATTATGTAAAAGATATGGTTATTCCTTCCTGCATTCTGTATATTTGTGTGGAGGAGGGATACAAAATGGCAAAGAACAAAGTAATTGCAGGAGATTATATAAATTGTTCGGTTTTGAAATTGTCTAATGTTATTAGTTTAGTATCTGGATTTAAAACTATTTTAAACTTAGATAAGTCCACAGTCGAAAGTTATGAACTTGTTACTGAAGAACACAGGATAAGTGCTGTTTCAGGGATTTCGCGAGGTTTAGTTGGTGGTGTGTTATTGGGTCCTGTAGGCATGCTCGCGGGATTGTCGGCTAAAAACAAAGGAACTCACACGCTTGCAATTGAGTTTCATGATAGAAAACGTAGTTTAATCGAAATTGATGATAAGATATATAAATTACTAATGCAAAAGTTGTTTTAACTTATGTTAAAAAGATTCTTTCATAATTTGATTCAAACTAAACCATCAGTTCCTAAAAAAAATTACGAAGATGTAATTTCAGATTTTTACTATGGTAGAATAGTGAAAGATTTAGTCGACAGTAAGTATTGTGAAATTAATTCAGATGAAGAAGATTTCATTAAGCATCTACTCTATAAATTACATCAAAATAATCAAGTAAAACTAGTCAAGTTAAGAAGAATGAGCAATAAATCCATTGAATTTAGTTATAACACTTATCCGATAGGGAAATTTAAATTGCAAGGTAAGAAAACTTGGATGCAAATTTTAACAAGTTTGGAGGACCAAAAAAAATTAGAAAATAATCCTCTACACGAGTACATTGAAGCGGTAGATTTATGGATTGCTTATATAAAGAAATACAAACTAAATAGGTAGTTTTTTAAAAAGCGCAATCATGAGTTGCGCTTTTTATTATGGAGAAAGGAGTGTGACATGTGGCAACTATTCGGACAGCCATACAATTACAGGACAATGTATCTCAAGCGTTTAAATCGATGAATGTAGCAATGCAGGCTACTATAAATAGTTTCGAACATTTACACCGAGCTTCAGGAAGTGCGGTAGATATTTCAAGCATTGAAATCGCCCGAAGAGAATTAGCGCGCGCTGAGCAAGCGTTTAATGAAATAGAAACACAAATAAGTCAAGCCAATGCTCAACAAAACAACTTTAATAACTCTATTCAAAGTGGTACTTCTTCTGCTAACGCATTACTAAGTAAGATGCTTGCCGTTGTAGGAGCCTATTTATCATTTCAGTCCGTTAAGGGAATTGTCGAGTTGTCGGATGAAATGACGAATACTACAGCGCGTTTAGATTTAATGAACGACGGATTGCAAACGACAGAACAACTGCAGCGTATGATTTATGAAAGTGCGCAAAGAACGTATGCACCTTATCAAGCTACGGCTGATATGGTTGGTAAGCTAGGGTTGCAAGCTGCCGCAGCCTTTAATAGCAGTCAAGAAATTGTTGCTTTCGCTGAACAGTTGAATAAAACCTTCTCCAATTCCGGCGCTTCAGCAGAAGGAATTAGGTCTGTTATGCTTCAGCTCACACAGGCTATGGCGGCAGGAAGATTGCAAGGAGAGGAATTAAACGCAATCCTGGATAATGCCCAACCAATTGTAGCTAATATTCAGCGATACTTGGAGGAAGCTTTTAATATTGACGCTTCTAACATTAAGAAATTGGCTGCAGATGGAGTAATTACTGCTGAAATTATTAAAAACGCAATGTTCTATGCAGCAGAAGACACAAATGCAGCTTTTGAATCCATGCCGATAACTTGGGAACAAATATGGACCAAAATGAAAAATCATGCATTAGATGCATTCTCACCAATACTTCAAAAGATAAATAAAATTGCAAACGACGAGCGTATTCAAGAGATAGTGAGTAGTATTACCAATTCCTTGTATACACTTGCAGGGGTTGCAGTGGTAGCTTTTGATATGGTGACAAGTGCTGGCGCCTTTGTTTACGATAATTGGTCTATTATTAGTCCTATTATTGGCGGTGTTACAGCTGCACTTGCGGCCAATGCAGCTGCTTGGATATGGAGTAATCGGCAAGTTGCTATAAATTTACTATTGATGGCTACTGCAGGGGTGCGCAACTTATGGTATGTAGCTACAGCAGTCCTTTCTACGTGGGCAACATATGGTTTTACTGCAGCAATGGCAGCGTTAAGTATTGCTATTTCAGCTAATCCTATTGGCTGGTTAATTGGAGCTGTAATAGTATTAGTGACTGTATTTTATTTAGTTATCGGTGTCGTCAATCGTTTTAGGGATGAATCTATTTCAGCAACCGGGATTATCGCAGGAGCATTTATGGTATTAGTTTCATATATTTATAATCGTTTCGCGTTTCTATGGAATGTTATTGCTTCTTTTGTTGAATTTTTCGTGAACGTGTGGAATCATCCAATGTATGCTGTTAAAAAACTGTTCTACAATTTAGCGAGTAACGTACTTGATCAAGCGGCTTCAATGACTAGAGGGTGGGATTCTTTCGCAACAAGTTTCGTAAACGCAATAATATCCGCTGTAAATGGAGCTATTAAAGCATGGAATTGGTTTATAGACTTGTTACCTGCGGATATTGCATCTTCTATTGGTTTAGGTAAAGGTGCGGAATTCACTTATCGCACATCTATTACTAGTGATATTGAAAACATTAAAGGTGCATTAGGTGACTGGGTTGGTGAAGCACCTGAAGATTACTGGGAAGCTCCTAAAATGGAAATGAAAGATTTAGGTGCTGCTTGGGACAAAGGTTATAACTGGGGAGAAAATCTATTCGGTGGAGATCCACGAGAAGAAAAGAAGAAAGAAGAAGATGACCTGCCTTGGGATGAACTTTTAGCTGGAATTGGTGGTACCGACAAAGATAGCCCAGCAGCCAAAAAAACTGCTGACAACACAGCAAAAATGGCGAAATCGATGGACGGCACAGCCAATGAATTGAAATACCTTCGCGACCTAGCCGAACGTGAGGCCATCAACCGATACACAACAGCCGAAATCAAAGTAGATATGAAAAATGAAAACCACATCCATCACGACACGGACATTGACGGCATCGTAGATCGATTCGGGGAAAAAGTCGAGGAAGTAGTTGCGGTGTTAGCAGAGGGGGACGATACGGATGTATAACTTTTTTATTGGAGATGTGCAGATGCCTATTGCCCCGTCTGCCATGTCCATGAAAATTAATAACAAAAATGAAACGATCACTTTAATTAATGAAGGTGAAGTCAATCTGCTAAAAAAGGCCGGCCTCACTGACATTGAATTTGAAGTAGAGTTCCCAAACGTAAAATACCCGTATGCTGTTTATCCATCCGGATTTCAACCGGCGTCCTTTTATTTAGAGCATTTGGAAAAATTAAAAGTAGCTCAAGAGCCTTTCCAGTTTATCGTCAACAGACTTAAACCGGATGGCTCTTTATTATTTGATACAAATATGACGGTGTCGCTAGAGGATTACACAGTCGATGAGGATGCAGAGAATGGCTTTGACATCAAATCGACCGTTTCCCTCAAGCAATTTCAGCCATTTGGCACCAAAAAACTAAACATTAAATCGACGAGCTCCAGCGCATCAAATGCGGCAAGTGCTACAAAATCCAAGCAAAAGGTTACCGTAGAGAAATCAAGACCAACAACAGGCAAGAAGACACCAAAAACGTATACTGTCAAGGCGGGCGATACCTTATGGGCCATTGCGAAAAAGGAATTAGGCAACGGGGATAAATATACGGAATTAGCCAAGCTCAATAATATTTCCAATCCCAATACAATTAAAGTCGGGCAGGTGATTAAGCTTGGGTAAATATCAATTACTCATAATGTCACGTGGGCGTATCTTCGATTGTGCCGTACAAGAGCCTATTATATGGGAGACACATCGCAAGTCGATGCCTGGTAAATTAACGTTTAATGTAATTAAAGACGAGCTTCTCGGCTTTTATGAGGGGGATGCCGTTCGGTTTGATTACGACGGCAAAAAAATATTCTACGGCTTTGTGTTTACCAAAAAACGCTCGAATAATCGCATTATTTCTGTTACTGCTTACGACCAGCTCCGTTACTTTAAAAATAAGGACACCTACGTTTATAAAAGCAAAACGGCTGCACAAGTCTTACAAATGCTGATTGCCGACTTTAATTTACAAGGTGGTGCCATCGCAGATACAAAGCATGTTATCGCGTCCCGTGTTGAGGATAATCAGGAACTTTTCACGATCATGGACAATGCTGGAGCAATTACGACTAAGAATACAGGTAACTTATTTGTGCTTTACGATGATTACGGCAAGTTGAATTATCGCAATATAAAGCAGTTAAAGCTCGATATTTTAGTGGATGAAGAGAGCGGCGAAACCTTTGATTACACCACATCAATTGATGAAAATACGCACAACAAAATCAAATTATCGCGAGAAAATAAAAAGACCGGTAAGCGCGAAATCTTTATTGCGCAGGATAGCGCTAACATGAATCAATGGGGTGTTCTCCAGCTGACTGATAGCGTAGACGAGGGTGAAAATGGCAAGGTGAAGGCCGATGCATTGCTCGCTCTCTATAACCGTAAATCCCGCAAATTGCACATCAATAAAGTATTTGGCGACTACCGGGTGCGGGGCGGCTCAACGCTGGGCGTGCAAATGTATTTAGGGGACTTGACGGTCGCAAATTTTATGATGGTCGAGACAGTAAAACATTCTTTTTACGAGTCTAAGCATCAAATGGATTTAAAATTGATCGGCGGTGATTTTGTTGCGTGATATGTCAGATATTATACGCGCCTTGCGAAAAGTCGTACTGGATGCAGTGAATGCACAAAAGCTAACAGACATCGTATACGGCACCGTCGAATCCGTAGAGCCATTAAAAGTACGCGTTGACCAAAAGCTTTTACTAGAGCAAGAACAGCTCAAATTAACGCGTGCCGTGATGGATTACGAGGTTGAAATGACAGTAGACCACTTAACGGAAAATCGCTCGGGCGGTGGGAATTACGAAGCGTTCGCGTCTCACAACCATGAGTATAAGGGTCGTAAAAAGTTCCTTATCCATAACGGATTAATTGTTGGGGATAAGGTAACGATGATACGTGCACACGGCGGACAGCAATATTTAATCATCGATAAAGAGGTGGTTGAATGATTCCCAATCAAATTGAAAATGATGGCTTAACGGCTGATTTCGAGGAAGTTATTGAGCCATCAAAAGCTCACAAATTACATGTAGAAAAAGGTCGCTGTGCAGGTTTCGTCGATGAACGAGAAGCCATGAAACAAGCGATTTTTTTAATGCTCTCGATTGAGCGCTACGATCACATTATTTATTCATGGAATAACTTTGCTGAATTAAAGGATCTATTCGGTAAGCCAACATCTTACGTAGCCAGCGAAGTGCCCAGACGCATTCGTGACTGCTTGTTGCAAGATGACCGCATTAACGAAGTGGATAGTTTTCACGTATCTACTCATAAAAATAAGGTGCATGTAAGCTATACAGCTCATACCATTTACGGACCAATTGACGGGGAGAAAGAGGTGATTTATCAATGACGATACCATTTAGCCTCGAAGCAACATTTGAGGATTTACAGGCGATTAAGCGTGCCAATGTAGCTAGTATTGACCCGAATTTAGATATGCGTGAGACTGCTCCATTATTTAATGCAACGGTTGTAAATTCACTCGAAACGGTGCAAATGATTGCAACGCTTAAACATTTAATTGACCTAGTCTATGCAGATACGGCACCTCGAGAATATTTAATTCGTCGTGCAGCAGAGCGTGGACTGAAACCGTACCCAGCGACAAAAGCTAAGCTAAAGGCGGTATTTAATATTGATGTGCCTATGGGAGCTCGTTTTAGCTTGGACGAACTGAACTATGTGGTAATTGAAAAAATCACAATTGGTGAGTATATCGTTGAATGCGAAACACCAGGTAATGCCGGCAATCTTTTCTTAGGTAATTTAATTCCGATTCAGTACATTAACAATTTACAAACGGCCGTTTTAACTGATCTCTTAATCCCTGGTGAAGATGAAGAAGGAACAGAGGCTTTTCGAACACGTTATTTTAATAGCTTTGATTCAACTTCTTTTGGAGGCAACCGAGCTGATTATAAAGAGAAGGTAGGTAAGTTAGAAGGTGTCGGCGGTGTACGTGTGTATCGGGCCAAATACGGTCCAGGAACAGTTGGGCTTACAATCATCAGCTCCCAATTCACCAAGCCAACACAACTATTAATTAACACCGTTCAGGAGTTTGTAGATCCAATAAATCTACAAGGTGAGGGTGTTGGTACGGCTCCGATTGACCATGTTGTGACGGTATCGGGTGTCAATGAAGAGGTAATAAATATTGCGCTCAACATTACGTATCAGACAGGCTTTGATTGGAATGCTATTCAGTTAAATGTATTAGCTATTATTGATACCTATTTCGGTGAATTAGCTGAACAATGGGCAAAGGCTGTTACGTATGAAGAAGATCATGCTGGCGTCATTGTCCGTGTCTCTCAAATTGAAACGCGTTTGTTAGCGCTGCCTGGTGTACTCGATATAAGCGATACGGTGCTTAACGGTCATATGGGAAATATCGAACTTGATAAAGAATCAATCCCGAAACGTGGTGCTGTGAGTGGCTAAAAATGTTGATGTGATGAGTTATTTACCGCCAGTATTGCAGGACTATAAAGAGCTAAAAGAAATAGCAGCTATGGAAAATCCGATATTGAACGCCTTGTGGCAAAAAATTGATGACGAATTAAACAATCAATTCGTAGTAACGGTTAACCGTGAAGGTGCTACACGTTACGAAAATATGCTGAAATTAAACCGTTTAGCGAGTGATACGCTAGATGTGCGTCGATTCAGAATTTTAGCCAAGTACAACAATCAGGCGCCATATACGCGCATCACTTTAATGCAGATTTTAGATAACGTTCTCGGAGAAGATAATTACGAATTAACGATTAGCAATTCGGAAAAATTCATCAAGATTCGGATCAATTTGACGTTGTCCAGTATGGTGGATTCGGTGAATTTACTTTTAGAACAAATTACACCACAAAATTTAGTGCTTGATATATCGCCAATGTACTATTTATACAGTGACATTGACCATGTGCCGTACAAGGCATTAAAGAAATATCAGTACTATGAATTATTAATCACACCAGTTGTCTTTACCGGTGCAAGACATCGTGACTTGATACAGTCAACGCATGAAGAATTGAGTAACTTTAAACACATCACAATTGATGAGGAGGGAATCGGAAATGCCTGATTTAACACCTAATTTACAGCTCGAAAAACCAACGCAGGAAGAGTTTTACGATGTCGATGTTCAAAACAGGAATATGGATATAATCGATCAAGAAATCGCAAAAATTACTGACGAGGAAACTGGTGTTGAAGCAAAACTTACTACGCATCTGAACCAAATTAGCTATATCGGGAAAAACAAAAAAGTTATATTAAGTAGCACTGCAGGTCAATCTATTCTTCCCAATAATGTCACAAAAGTCGTGTTTAACACTCAATCAAATGATTTCAACTCAATTACAAATAATGTTATTACAATATCTGAAGAAGGGTATTATGACGTTTCTTTTAGTGGATACTTTAACGCCGGAGCGGTAACTGGTGTTCGTAGCTTATACATCTACAAGAATGAAAGTGTTATTGGTCAAGTTACAGGGAGTTGGTTACAAGATATAGGTACAGGTTTAAATATTTCTAAACTTGTTAAGCTAGGAATTGGAGATACTATCGAATTCAGGGCATTCCAAAACAGTGGTAACGCTATATTGTTGCAACAATTGGAAGCATCTGTAGTGAGGGTGGCATAAATGATAATAAAAAATATTAATATAACTAAACTACACCAAGAATTTGAGGATGCAGGAGTAAACGCTAATTATGCTCTAGCATTACCTAATGAGGACAATGAATTTGATTTTGAAAAAGGAACTGATATGACATTAGTGCAAAGAATTATTGATGCACATGATTCAACTCCTTTACCAACATCATTGTCGGAAACGGAAAAAATTCGATTAGAAATGGCTAGAGCCAATGCGGAAATGTTTGAAACAATGCTTTCTTTAATAGGAGGTATGTAAATGTTTAACGAAAAAAGTAAACTTGTAAAAGATTATGTACTGCTCATTAAGAATGGCGAAAAAACAATTGAGGATGTACCAGACTTTCGGAATTTGAAAGAGGTCGTTACTAATGTTCTTAACAACAGTATTTAATTTATTTAAACTACAAATCAAAATGACAAAGGGGTTTTTCAGAATGACATTTACTAAAAATTCAAGTATCGCACGTTCGTATGTAATTTTAATTTTAGCTGAGGAAATCACAATTGAAGATGTGCCTAACGTTGGTAATCTACGAGCAATTTTATTAGAAATTCTAGGCGCAGAAGTCGCTTAATCGTTCCAAACTGTGAGGTAACTGCTAGTCATTAGATTAGCGGTTTTTTATTATTTTTAGAAAGGATGATTCGATGGCTACAACCCCGATTTTAGGCTTGCCTTTAATTGACCGTAACATGTTTGCTGATGTTCCGAAAGATATGAACGCTCTGGCGAAGGCGATAGACGATGCTGTTGGTCCTTTAGGGGCGATTGCTTTGAAAAGCGAAGTAGATGTCTTAAAGCGATTTCTCGATGAACATACTAGAGATAATATAAAACATATTACAACAAGAGAACGTGTGGCGTGGAATAAGGCTGTTCTCGATTTAGAACGAACTTATTCAAAGTTAGGCGACTTAAATCAGTTGCCAACAAACAATAAAACTTCAATTGTTGCTGCAATAAATGAGGTTTTTACAGATATCGATAACGGATTAAAGGGCGTCGCAAACGCCGTTACCGATAAAGGGGTTTATACACCTCCAAATGCAGGGTTTGCGACAATTATACAAAATATCTCTAGGATTCAAACAGGGAGGAAACAGGCTACAGGTTATTCATTTGTGGCAGGCAGCGAATTAATCGTGTCGGGTTATAGTTTTGTTCCAAAGATAATTATCGCTGCTGTTGTCGGGACATATCCACTGCAAACCGCTGTGTATGTAGCGAAAGATCAATATTCTATGTATGTACCTGATCAGGATTCGGATTTGTACACATACATCAATCCCGAAGCATCCATTACTGATAAATATCAATGGTGGTACCCGTCGAAAATAACTATATCGGACGGTGCGTTTAGCATTCAGATGTCGACAGGTACATTACCTCTTAATAAAACTGTCACATGGATAGCGTTAGGGGATGTACCTATATAAAGGAGGACTAAATATGAATCAAGTTGGCGCAAGGTTATTTTATGATAAAACAGATGGCGAAATACTTGTACACCTTAGTGAGATGCAAGGCGTTGTTTCGCCGCGAAAAACTGTTCAGGAAATCGGTATTATTGACGTCCCATTCGGGATGATTAACCCCCTTACACATAAGATTATTGGTGTGAATACCGTTACAAATGAGCCAATCCTTGAGGTTTTGCCGATAATAGAAACAGAGGAACAACGCCGTATTCGAGAATTAGAAGACGCTCTGTTATTACAAGCAGAAAGTGAAGTTGGAGGGATTTTATAATGGTTAATCCAGTAGTGGTGCGTATTGCAGCAGAAAGAATTAAAAGTGGTGGCTTAAATCCAAAGACGGGGATTGTATATGTTTTAGATGACATTACAAATGAGGCTTATCGCGCCGCGGTTGAGAATTATATTTTGGGAAATACGGAAGGAATTTAAACGCAGCAGAAGCTAGCGTTATTTTTTATGCCCTGTGAGCGCGTGCGAGATGGACAATGGTACAAAAAACAGATTCTCGATGCGTCTCACAGCGCTTTTTACTATCGCACAAGGATTGGGGGTAAGGGGGCAATGCCGGAAAACGAAGGAAGTGTCTCTATGTTTGAAACCGTAAAAAATCATGAAGAACGAATAACGATTTTGGAACAGAACGACAGGGACCATCAATTGAAATTAGACATCTTGTCAGGGCAAATGGCAGATTTAAAATTGCAAAATACAGAGTTGGAAAACACAGTTTTAAAAGACAATCGAGAAACACGCAGTACGCTTGTTGGGCAAATGGAAAAACTATTTGAGCTCACTCAAAGTGCCATGGGCTATCAGAGTAGCCGATCATCACAACAGCACGAATTTAAAATGATGAAATGGAATACCATGGCGACGGTCTTGTTTAAAATATGTGGAGCAATAAGCGTTCTTGGAGCTTCAGGCGGCGGAATTTATTTAGTAATACAGCATTTTTTAACCAAATAGGAGGAATTTAATTATGAAAATCAACTGGAAAGTGCGTTTTAAAAACCCGTATTTTTATGCAGCCCTATTTTTAGCTATTGTAGCTCCTGTGGGCGTCTACTTTGGCGTAAATACCGAGGATTTAACTTCATGGTCAATGGTGGGTGCACTCGCCAAACAAGCAATCTTAAACCCATATGTGGTCGTTACAGTATTTGTGTCTGTAGCGACTTTTTTAATTGATCCAACGACTAAGGGGTTTGGAGATAGCAGGCAAGCATTGCGATACGACAAGCCAAAGGATGATGGACGATGAGCGTAACCACAACTTGCCGTGATTTAGCAGAGCTTACGGCAGCTGCACAAACAGCTTGCCGTCTCCTGTTTCAGGAATGCTTCAAAGCAGGAATTATTAACATTTTTATCACCGAGACATATCGCAGTCCAGAGCGCCAAAAATATTTATATGCACAAGGCCGTACCCGTCCAGGCAAAGTCGTGACATGGACGCTCAACAGTAATCATGCCAGCCGTTTGGCTTGGGATATTGCAGTGGGCCCCCCACATGTTTTATACGATTTAGCTACACTAAATAAAGTAGGGGCAATTGCTCGCAAGCTCGGTATCACATGGGGCGGCGATTGGCCAAAAAATATTGACCGGCCACACTTTGAGGTTAAATCAAATTGGCGTATGCCAGCTGGATATAAATTAGAGGGGCAGGTCATTGTACCGTCCAACAGTAAATTAAAGGTCCAGTTGATCGTAGAGGATAAAAAGGAGGATAAAATAATGAGCAACATTTGGCAGCCGGGCAGTCCGGCAATCCGTACCGAGACGGAGGACTTTTTAGCGCAGGCGGCAAAGGATGGCTTTATTAACGAGTCACATTTAAAAGCCTTGCAAAATGGTGAGATGACAACCGACCGTCTAATCGGTTTACAAATGACGATTTTAAATCGTCGGGATAAAACAGCACAAAAATAAATTATAAAGCCCGTTACTACTGTATAAATGCAGTGGTGACGGGCTTTTTTATGCATATCCTTCTTCATTTTATTTTAAATAAGAAATTATTTAATTGTAGTTAAATGAATCAACAAAATTTGTTGACTAAATTAACCGAATACTGTATTCTATTTTTAGAAGCAAAATGTTTCTACAATTTAATATTAGGAAGGAGGAACCGTACTGTGCTAACCCAATTCGGAAAATTCTGTCGAAAATTGAGAATTGACAACGGTGAATTACTAAAAGATATGGCAAATAAATTGGAAGTTACTTCTTCTTATTTATCAGCTGTAGAAAATGGTAAAAGAAATGTTCCTCAAGAATGGCCAACAAAAATTATAGATTTCTACGAGCTCGATCAAGAGCAACAACAGGAATTACAGAAGGTTATACAAGAATCGAAAAAAGAACTAAGAATTGATTTTAGTAACTATGATAACGAGGACAAGCAAGTGCTTATGGCTTTAGCGAGAGAATTTAAAGACATGGACCAAGTTGATAAGGATACTATTAAAAGCATTCTTCTTTCTTTAAAGAATAAGGAGTGAATTAATGAGTAATTATGTAGCAGATCCATTATCGAGAAAGAAAATTCGCGTTTTAGCAAATCGCTTAAGGCAATTAGCAGGATTAAAAGTTGGGGACTACTTCGATGTAGTTCGATTTTTGGAATATGAATTATACGATTTAGTTCCTGATTTTTCTCACTTGATTATGCCATTTGAACAAATGGGTAATCAATATGCAGTCACTTATCCAGAAACTAAAACGATTGTAATAAGTGAAGATGTATATGAAAGAGCGATAGAAGGAAGTCCACGAGATAGGTTCACAATTGCTCATGAAATAGGTCATTTATGGTTACATCGTCCGGGTAAAATTGCATTAGCTCGAGCCAGTATTAGAGAAAGTATTCCACCATATAAAGATCCGGAATGGCAAGCTAATACTTTTGCTGGTGAAATACTTTTACCACCTGAAAGCACGATCGGACTATCAGTTGATGAAATTGTAAATAGATTTGGCGTATCATATCAAGTAGGTATAATTCAAATTAATAATAGATAAGGAGTGTTATAGATGAGGACAATTAAAAAAAGCCCTTGCAAAGGGCCGACATAGAATATGTGTAGGAAATCAAAGTGATTGTCGCTACAGTGAAGCTAAACCTAGGAAATTTATCTTTACTGTATCACTTCCGGCGGTCCTTTGCAATAATTTTATTGCTAAAGGATGATGTTAAATGTTAATTTGTACTCCGTATATTACTTTAAGAAATGGTAAACGCTTATTTGCACACGAAAAAGGATTGGATGCTTTTTGCTTTGAAGTAACTCCAGAGCAACAACAAAAGTATCTAGAGAAAAAAGCGAAAAAGAAGAGTAACAAAGAGAAAAAAGACGAAGAGAAGTGATGCTTCTTAAAGGCTCTTGCGACAGAGTCTTTAACCATCACTATTTACAAAAGGCTCCCATAATGGCAGCCTTTTCTTGTTGTTATATACAGAACACTTGTTCTATAATGAAAGAAAAAGAACGAGGTGTTGGCAATGAAAGACCAAATTAAGCGGGCAGTGCAGCACAATCAAATCGTCGATATCATGTACATGGCTAAAGATGATACCATTACTAAGCGCCGTATCAAATTAATTAAAATTGTCGGTGATACAGTGCAGGCCTATTGTTTTATAAGGCATGCAAAGCGTTCGTTTAAAACTGATAACATTTTAGCTATTCAGCCTGTAATTAGTAAGGCGCGTGGTCTCAATGCATAAAGATTTAATGGAAATTAGCAATGATATTCATAAATTTATCATTTTGGAAATGACATTAAAAACACTCGAACGAGATCGTAAACATATAACCGTTTTAAAAATGCACCATGCACTAGATGCCTGGTATGACTTAAAAATCAATCAAGTTTTTAAAGAGCTAAAAGCTGCACGTGACTATTTATATAAAAAGGGTTGCAAGGTCGAAAAGAAAAAATCAGACGAATTTTTTACAGAATATTATATTTTGTTTAGGGGAGTGGAGGAAACACGCAATTATGCCAACCTTGCACTTCGCAATTGGGTCAGCGAAGAAATGAAGCGTCTACTTGGCATGGAGTATCGCACACCAGCAGATGGAGTATAAATTGATTTGTCGTGTTTTGTCGACTACACGTCCAAAAAGAAACTTTCGGGCATTCGCTTCCATTTCTTGCCTCGTTATTGTAAATTAACTGGTAATAAGGAGGTGAAAGAAATGTATGCATTGTCAAATTCATTGTTGGAACAGGTGGGGGAGTATCGAGTTGAAGTATATACAATGTCTATTTTAAATCACAAAGCAAATGTAGAAATTCATCTGAAAATATTTGAAGCAGGTGGAAATACAGTCTATATGGCTGATTATGAAATTTTTAAGTCGGAAGACGAATCAAAAAGTGGGTCAATTCTTAATTATGAGAGTAAAGAAGAAACAATGCTAATGGTCGAGAGAGTAGCAGTCGGGGCGTTAGAGGACGAAGATCGTATTTGGTAAGAAGGAGCGACATCATGAATAGACATACTTAAAGCCTTTCACGTTATTTTTGTGGGAGGCTTTTTTTATATGTTGCCTTGTAAATATTACCAGGTAATTATATACTCTAAACGAGGAGGGATAATATGAAAAAAATACTAAGTTTACTGTTTGCATTTGTGTTAATAGTCTCGGTTTCACTACCAGCAGTGAGCGCCAGTACAAAGCAATTAGTTGTTCAATTTATTGATGTAGGCCAGGGGGATTCCATTTTAATTCAATCACCAAAAGGTGAGAATATTTTAGTGGATGGCGGCCCCCGCAAAGCTGGGAAAGGTCTTGTAGATTACCTGAAATCATTAGGAATCAAGAAACTTGATTACGTTATAGCTACTCATCCAGATGCAGATCATGTTGGTGGATTAGTAAGTGTACTCAATTCTATTTCGGTTAAAAATTTCGTGAATAGTGGAAAAGCTCATACTACCGAAACGTATAATCAAGTTTTAACTTTAGTAAAAAATAAGAAGATAAAATATATTGAACCTGAAATTGAACAAATCCTGATTGGGAATTGGACTTCTGATTTCTACTTACAGACGTTGTTTGCAGATCCTCTTGCTAAAGATACAAATGATGCTTCCATTGTGTTAAAGGTAGGTTATAAAGATGTAGAATTTTTGCTAATGGCTGATGCAAGCACAGATTTAGAAGAGTTACTTGTTGATTCTTACGATTCATTAAAAGTTCAAATATTAAAAGCTGGGCACCACGGTTCTAATACTAGTAGCTCTAAATACTTTTTAGATGCCGTGCAACCGGAAGTGACTATTTTAAGTTATGGTAAAAATAATAGTTATAAGCATCCTCACAGCGATGTCCTGCAAATGCTAAAAGCAGCTGGATCTAAAGTTTATTCAACGGCTGAGAGTGGAACGATTATAATAAAGACGGATGGTAAATCTTATAAGGTTTCTGCTAAGGAAATGATTGTGCCAAATAAAACCGAGCATACTCAACCGAAGCCTCAAACAAAGCCAATAGAAACTCCAAATAGCTTATACAAAAATTGCACGGAATTAAATGCAGTTTACCCAGATGGGGTAGCGGTAGGTCATAAAGCTTATGAATCAAAACATGATGCAGATAATGATGGTTGGGCATGCGAACCTTATGAAGGTAATAGTGTTTCTCAACCTTATGTTCCGCCAGTTGTAACAACACCTACTCCTACTACAACACAAACAAGTTTTAGCAATTGTACTGAATTGAAAAAAGTTTATCCGAAAGGTGTTTCATCAAGTCACCCAGCTTATCAGAAAAAATTTGACCGTGACGGTGATGGACACGCATGTGAATAAAATATTTGAATATCATTGTGCAGAACTTGATTGATAAGCTTAAAAATAAATAATACAAAAGCCTTCCACTAAAATGCGGAAGGCTTTGTTATATTTAAATTCAAAATAATTGCACTCGCCAGCTGCTATAAATAACGTCCCCCACGTTGATACATAAGGATTTTCAACCATCCCCCATATAAAAAGTGCTGTATCTCCCTTGAAAATTCCCAAACTTTCATCGTGTCCCCCGAACCATCCCCCAAATAATCGAATAAGTTTGATGGGATTTGAGTATTTCAACATAATAAAAAACCACCAAACACTTGATATACAAGGCTTGATGGTTTGAGTTTGAATATGTCTGAAACTCGAAAAAATTAACGTGAGTAGAACTCTACGATAAATTGTTCGTTGATTTCACCAGATAATTCAGAGCGCTCTGGTAAACGTACG